>WGNN01000063.1 GCA_016124515.1 bacterium | reverse complement strand
TAACACTACCAAATATAAACCTATCTCACTAAAAAGCGCAACTTTGACCGCCTGCTGTTGACCACAATATATAAGTGCACAAAAACGGGCTCAAAAGGGGATAAAAAAATCCACAACCAACTGAATTACACAACGCTACATCAAAAACACAAGCAAGAAAAAAGCTCCTTAGCAACCTTTGAAATTGGGCTTCCTTTTTTCTATGAACGCACTCATACCTTCCTTTTGGTCTTCGGTGGCAAATAGCATGTAGAAGTTTTTACGCTCCAGACGCAAGCCTTCCTGCAAAAAGGTTTCTGCAGCTTCGTTGATACTTTCTTTGATGGCTTGTATGGCCAATGGCGACATGTCGGCAATGGTTTTTGCCATTTTCATGGCTTCAGACAAATAGAGTTCCACAGGTACTATTTTGTTAATCAGCCCGTAATCATAAGCCTCGGTGGCGGTAATAAACCTGCCGGTCATGGCCATTTCCATGGCGCGGGCCTTGCCTACAGCGCGCAAAAGCCGTTGGGTGCCACCGGCTCCCGGCATTACCCCAATTTTTATTTCGGGCTGTCCAAACTGTGCGGTTTCCGAAGCCACTATCATATCGCAAAGCATACACAACTCACAGGCACCGCCAAGCGCATAGCCTGAAACAGCCGCTATTATGGGCTTTTTCACTCGGCGAATGGTATCCCAAGTGGTAAACTGATCTATCTTCAACATGTCAATAGCGCCTTTGCCTGCCATTTGCTTGATGTCGGCACCGGCTGCAAAAACGCGCTCATTTCCGGTAATAATCATGCATCGCACCTCGTCGTTGGCATCAAGCGCCACCAAGCTGTCGCGCAGTTGCGACATCAATTCAAGGTTCAGGGCATTGAGCTCTTTTGGGCGATTCAATCGCAATATGGCTATTTTATCTTCCGCAATTATTTCAGTTAGTATGAATTGATTTTCCATGTATATCTCTTTATGGCTTCGAAAATAGCAAGAGCACTCAGACTGTCAAAAAAAAGCGGCAGCCATCATTCCTACCCCAGGTCGAAAAAGCAAGCGCTTTCGTCAAAATAGCGGGTCGTTTTTCAAGTGAAATGTCAGTCAGATTTTTCAGCATTCATTGAGATACACAGGATGTTTCAGAATATCTGTTGCACTCAGTTGATGACATAGACCAGGAGTTAATTTCTTATTATTTGATAACACAAACCGATGTATTAACCACGTAGGTGGCACCGGATTCGTCATAGTAGCTCACAATAGCCATATAGACACCCAAAGGAACAGGTGCTCCGGACAGGTCTTGACCCGACCAAACTTTACCTTTTTGTCCGCTAAAAACCCTCTGCCCCCATCTATTATATATTTCATAATTCGAGATACGACATTTATAACACACAGGCTTCCATTCATCATTCGTCCCGTCGTGGTTGGGGCTGAAAACATTAGGAATGTAAATAATGGGCTGCGTAACATAGTAATTTCTGTAGGCACTATCGCTGCAATATTCATTTGATACCAATACCTTGGCTTGAAACAAACCCGTGTCAGCAGGTGTGAACTTCATCAAATTTGTTTGGCTATAGAGACTGCCATTCAAATACCAACTAATTTTTCCGGAATAAGCGGTAGCCAATGCACCAATTGATTTTCCTAACAATATGGTATCGCCCTGCTGAAAATCAACATGAAGCCGAAGCGACTTTTCGGTGTTGTATGTTGAGAATACATGCTGCTCATTGCAATTGTCCGCTACCTTTAGCTCATAGGGTGCCTGCTGCAAATTGCGATAAACCAAGGCTGCGGAATCTTCCTTTATCAATTGGCCATTATAATAATATCGATAGGGTTCGTTGCCACCCAAAGCGTTTACGCGAACCAAAAAACTATCTGATCGACAAGCCCAAACGGCGTCAAAATTGGCCGAAACAGCAAATTTGCTAAATGTATGAACCCACATCGTATCAACAGCGGTGCAGCCGATACTATCAATTAATTTTACGAAAACCATGCTGTCCAAAGCCGGATGCAGTTCATACGCAGCCTTCATAGAGTCTTTCAAAAGGCCATTGACATAATAATAGAAGCGATACAAATTGCTGATGTTAAGTGTGACTGTTGCGTTTTGACAAGCAAGGGTATCATTTGGCAAAAACTTTTCAGGCATAGAAATATTCAGGTTGAAACTATCATGCCAAGTGCAAAATGATTCTTTTGTGGATGATATTATGTATTCACCCATTTGATTTACAAAATATGTAGTATCAGACTCATGCAGTTTAATGGTATCAAACCGAGGTGCGATAATGTGGTAAAGCACCGGATTTTCAATTTGCAATTGCAGCGAATCTCCGCCACAAACAGTATAATTTTTTCTGAATAATTGAATCGGTTGTTTTATAAATGTAATTTTTACTGAATCCGTAACCGAGCAAAAACCATTACTCAAGGTAAGATAATAATAACCGGATTTTTTTACCGTGATTGAATGCGTTGTATCACCTGTATTCCACAAAAACCGGGCATCAATTGAGTCTGCATTTACATCAATTGAAAATAAATTATCGCAAATTATAGTATCGTTCGGAAGAACATCAGTGGGAAGCCATGTATGCGCTCCACAATTTTTTATTACGTCAAACAAAGCATTTTTTACCGTAAATGCAGTGTCTTTGAAAAAAAAGGGTTTGCCCGTTTTCAAAACCTTGTTTTGCCAGTTAATTACAAGAGTATCAACGGTGTCATACACCCAATTCGGACTTGTTGTGTCACTACAATCATGGGTAAAAGCTCGCACTACCTCAAACTTCTGAGACTTTATTTCCGTACCCGGATTTGTATAAAAAATCGGAAATATTAATCCCCTTTGTTTCAATACATCATAATACTGCTTAGCACTTCCATTCTGCAGCATATTATTATACTCACTCCTTTTCGTTCTGTAGCCATCGCACGTTGCAAGGTCAATAAATTCAAGATATAGATTGGGCAAACTCCTTGAAAAAAGCCACATACCATTCAAAGTACTTGTATAAATGGCTGAACTGATTTGCTCTTTTGCAGCGGTTTTATTCTTGAATGAATTCATAAATAGCGAGTCGAACCCTTTGGTAAATACACCGCTTTCAGCCGATGAGCTGGTATTGAACGTGGCACCTACCCTCGATTTATCAATAGATGCATTTTGCACATTTATTGTCTTGTACAAACTATTTTGAGTGAAATTTCCAAGTGGCCGCAAGTCATTGTACCTCAGCACCAACTTTTCGGGTAGTGTACCGCCCACTCGAAGTATTTCAAGTTTTCCGCTTTTTGAGTCGTAATTGATAAGTGGAGTAGTTTCAGAATACATACCCATAGTGCCCAGCACATCCGATTCGTTAAACCTGTTTTGAGCCAGGCGTTTTCCCGTTGCGGCATCAAAGCGAAGCACATTATAATGCAGGCTATCTAAATAGGCTTGGTTTTTATGTACATCGCCATTATAAAAAAATAAACTAATTGCTCCATCATCACCAACAAGAGCATTGATACTTGTTACAGTTTTGAGCTTATTATAAGGCAGAATTTTTGACCATTTATAGTCACCACTTTTTGAAAAACAATGCAGCATGTACCTGCTAAAACCACCATATCGGGTGTGGTAGTTTTCATCGGCAATGATGTAAATGACCCTACCAATATACAACTGAAGGATGTGGCCAAATTGCCCAGATTTTTCCGCCTGTGGGTTGGCCATTTGCACCTGACGTGACCACAGACGCGTACCACAAGGGTTTATTTTGGTCAGGATGGTTTCGCCTGTAGCCATCCGTAGCAAACTATAGATATTACCAAAACTATCAACTTGTAGTTTGGTGTCGCTAAATTTTCCCTTGGCCGAAATGGTATAAATGCCCGGTTGCTGTGCCCCGCAAACCCCGGCAAAACAAACCAACAGTATTGATATTACAATTTTAAACAGCTTCAACAAACCATGTGTTTATTAAACACTGCTAATATAAAGCCAATTTGAATGATATATAGGGTGAAAAACCAAGTTTAGTACCGCCATTATACAGCTGCCTTTGCAAATTGACATCATTATTGGCCAGGGTATAGTTTTCATTATTAAAGTTGATTTTTGCACCCGCTTCTAAAAATACATATTCATGCTCCAATAATTGGTAGGCCGCACGGCAGGCAACAAACAAACTATTTACATTTCGTTGCAATTGATAGGCATTCACCACCGCTGTTTGGTTCAGGGAGTTCAACTGATTGATTTTTTCCGTATTTTGGCTCAAAATCAAGTTGCCAATACCGAAGCCATAGCCAAATACAGGGCTCAGATTCAGCTTTTTTTCCGCATCAATGGCACGTGAATAAACGAGTGAAAAAGTCTGTGTTTTGAGTAAAGTAAGGCCTGCAGAGTTTTGGTCGCTTACAGCATGTGCCGTAGTATAGCGAAAGCCCATAACGCTTGAGCCCAATACCTTGCTCAGCTCCAGCTCCAAAGCTTCAAATGGCTCTTTTAGTGACTGAAAATCAGCCACTTCAACAAATTTATTCAATTGTTTAAACCCTTCGTACTGCACCGTGGTGCCGGCACTAAACCACACATTTTGGGCATAGGAAAGGTTGAACATTAGTAGAAGAATGATAGGAGCCACTGTTAAAATTTTCATGGTAATTAATTTTTATCCACTATTTCATTCAAATCTAAGTAACTATTTGCATAAAAACGTGGTGATTATTTGCCGCCCAAACATAAAAAAAAACGAAACCAGCCTCTAAAAAAACCTTAATAAAACCTGACCACTCTATTGTAAAAAACGCCTGTAAGCCAACCGATTGCAACGCCCAGCGCGGCACCCGCCAAAACATCTACCGGATAGTGCACCCCCACATATACCTGCGCATACGACACCATTGCCGCCCAAAAAACTAATAAAAATCCGGTATGCCTGTATTTACGGCGCAACACTATCCACAAGTAAATAGACAGCGCAAAGTGGTTGGTAGCATGTGCCGAAGGAAAACTTTTGCCACCGCCACAGTTGGCGCGCAACACCATATAGGCTTGCACCACCTCGTTGTTGCAGGGTCGGTCTTGTTTAAAAACGGGTTTCAATACCTCGGCACTCAGGGTATTTGAAACCGCAAAAGCGGCCAGGCAAAACACTATGGCCCACAGCCCCTTTTTGCCGTGGTTGCTAAGTAAAAAAACAGCTATGAAAGCATACAAAGGCGCCCAAAACAACTTGTTGCGCACCAAAGGCAAAAAGGCATCGAGCCAGGGCGATGACCAAAAACTGTTGATGCGGTAAAACCACACAAAATTCCAGTCAGGGTAAAATTGTTCCAGGCTCAAAATCTTATAGCTTTTTGGCGTGCATAATCAATCGGTCAGAAGTTTCAAGCTCAAAAGGTGCCAATTGGTAGTTGCCAAATACCGCTTGTAGTTGCAAGCCGGCCGCCTTAAACAAGCCATTGAAATGTGACAATCCGTAGCGGCGCACCTGTTCGTGAAAAACCAGTTTTTTCCCCTTATCGTTTATTTCTATGGTTTTTCTTATAAAATGCTCGTCGGCCACACGGTCCAAGGCGTATTGAATCCCATCAATTTCCAAATCGTCGCAGCATTGCAGGTTCTGTGCGGTGCTGTGTTCGTTCAGGTAATCAATAACCAAACTGCCCCCTTTGCGCAGACTTCCCGCAATATTTTGCATGCTCAGCAGGTTTTCTTCATCACTGTCGAAATAACCAAAACTGGTAAACAGGTTCAGGGCCACATCGGCAGGTTCAAGTTGCAGCGGCTTTCTAATATCGCCAACCTTAAAACTCAAATTGGGTTTACATACTTTTTGTGCTTCGGCAATACTTTCTACAGACGAGTCGATGCCTGTGACCACATATCCTTTTTCGGCAAGGTAAATAGCGTGCCGGCCACGGCCACAGCACACGTCAATAAAACGGCTCCCGCTTGCCGGATTCAAGTAGCCGAGCAAATTATCAATAAATGCTTTGGCTTCTTCAAGATTGCGGTTGCGGTACAATTTCAGGTAGTATTCAGACCCGAACCAATTTACTTGCGTCTCCATACAGGCTCCAAAAATAAGTCCTTGTGCCAGCACAAAGAATTTCGGGCTCATATAATGGGTATTTGTGAATGAAAGCAGTTAGTGCCAAAAAGGGGTTTTAATTTTGCGCTTCAAAACTCAAGACTAACCAAAGTGACACTAATTGCATCAATATCGGGAGTTCGCGGAACCATTGGTGGCTCTCAGGGCAAAGGACTCACTCCCATTGACATAGTAAATTTTGTATCGGCCTACGCTACTGTTTTGCGCACCTCGGGTCAGCCATTAAAAGTGGCTATTGGCCGCGATGCACGTATTTCAGGCGCTATGGTAAACCAATTGGTGGCAGGCACACTCATGAGCATGGGTATTGATGTGGTTGACCTTGGCTTGAGCACCACGCCCACGGTGGAATATGCAGTACCGCGCTTGCAAGCCGGTGGCGGAATCATACTCACCGCGAGCCACAACCCCAAGCAATGGAACGCCCTTAAGTTACTTAACGAAAAAGGCGAATTTATTTCGGCAGAAGAAGGCAATGCCCTGCTTGACATGATAGCAAAAGGCGATTTTGACTACGCCGAAGTAGATCACCTGGGCAGCTACACACAAGACAACAGCTGGATAGACAAGCACATAGAAGGCATATTGGCCTATGATTTGGTGGATACCAAAGCCATAGCCGCCTGCGACTACACTGTGGTGGTAGATGCCGTAAACAGCACCGGTGGCATAGCGCTACCGAAACTGCTGCATGCGCTAGGTGTGAAAGAAGTGGTGGAGCTTTATACTGAACCAAATGGCCATTTTCCACACAATCCTGAGCCGCTCTCTGAAAACCTGAGCGACCTGGCAAGTGCCGTGAAGAAAAACAATGCCGACCTTGGCGTGAGCGTGGACCCCGACGTGGACCGCTTGGTGTTGGTGAAAGAAGATGGCACCTTTTTTGGCGAAGAATATACGCTTGTAGCCGTATCAGACTACATTTTGCAGCACCGCAAAGGCAATACGGTTTCCAACCTATCGTCAACTCAGGCGCTTAAAGACGTAACACTTGCACATGGTGGAAGCTATGCCGCTGCCGCTGTAGGCGAAGTGAATGTGGTGAGCAAAATGAAAGAAACCAACGCAGTAATAGGCGGCGAAGGCAACGGCGGTGTGATAGTACCCGATTTTCACTACGGACGCGATGCCCTTATTGGCGTAGCACTTTTCCTGAGCTATATGGCAAAAAGCGGCAAAAGCGCGAGCCAAATCCGCTCAAAATTTCCTACTTACTACATTTCGAAAAACAAAATAACCCTTGAAGAAGGTATGGATGTAGATGCCATTTTGAACCGCATAAAGACAAAATACAGCAAGCAGGAAATAAATGACATTGACGGAGTGAAGATAATTTTTGACGGAGAATGGGTACATTTGAGAAAATCGAATACAGAGCCAATCATTAGAATTTACAGTGAAAGCAGTTCAAAAACAACCGCTGAAAACCTGGCCGAAAAACTGATAGAAGACATTAAAACACTTATAAAAGGTTAATACGATGAAAGTATATTTCGACAATGCCGCTACCACCCCTGTTGACGAAAGGGTAATAGAATTGATGACCCGCGTGCTACAAGAAAACTATGGCAACCCAAGTTCCATACACTCGCACGGGCGCAAATCGAGAACCCTTATTGAAAAGTCGCGCAAAAAAGTAGCCAATGCGCTTGGTGTGGCACCCGGCGAAATATTCTTTACCTCAGGCGGTACCGAAGCCGACAACATGGCCTTAACCTGCGCTGTAACCGATTTGGAGTGCAAACACATCATTACATCACCGCTTGAACACCATGCTGTACTGCACACTGCCGAGCATATAGAAAAATGCTACAAAGATGTGAAATTGAGCTACGTGGGCCTTACACCCAACGGCCATATTGATACCGAAGATTTGCGCAGACTACTACAGGAAAACAGCCACCTGAAAACCATGGTGTCGCTCATGCATGCCAACAACGAAATAGGCAATATGATAGATTTGGCCGAAATAGGTGAAATATGTGCTGAGCACCAAGCTTATTTCCATACGGATACGGTACAAACCATTGGCCACTGGGAAGTGAAACCAAAAGAAAACAAGGTACATTTTCTGGCCGCTTCGGCACATAAATTCAACGGACCCAAAGGTGTGGGCTTCATTTATATAGATGAAAATGTGCAGGTAAAACCCTTCATTCATGGCGGTGCGCAGGAGCGAAACATGCGCGGCGGTACCGAAAACCTGGCGGGTATTGTGGGGCTTGCCAAAGCTTTGGAAATTTCGCTCGACGAAATGGAAGAAATGAAAAACCGTATTATGGGTCTCAGAGCGCACATGATTAAGCGACTAACTACCGAAGTTGAGGGCGTTTCGTTCAACGGCGACTACAACGGACGCAGCAATTACATCCCCCTGAATATTGCCTTCCCCAACCACAAAGACAGCGATATGCTGTTGTTTAACCTGGACATAGCCGGCATTTCTGCTTCGGGAGGTTCAGCTTGTTCAAGCGGCTCCAATATTGGCTCGCATGTGCTCAAAGCCATCAATGCCGACCCTGACAAAACGAGTGTGCGCTTTTCTTTTGGCAAATACAACACCCTTGAAGAAATTGACTACACCGTTGACAAACTGGTAGAAATACTTAGCGACCGCAAAATAGCAGTGGCCTAAGCCAAGTAAACAGCAAGCCACAAGTACCAACCTGCCGGTAAAAGCGGTAAATTGTTTTATTGCTCCGGCACAAAAACTATCCTTATATCATGTTCAATATCAAGGACATACTTTCAGTTACCCTTATCCTTTTTTCCATCATCGATATTTTGGGTTCCATACCCATAGTTATAGCTCTGCGCCGAAAAATGGGACACGTGCAAAGCGAGCAAGCCACCATTGTATCGGGTGCCATTATGATTGCTTTTCTTTTCCTTGGGCAGTCCATCCTCAAATTGTTTGCCCTTGACGTAGCTTCATTTGCCACCGCAGGCGCCATTATTATGTTTATTATTGCTATGGAAATGATTTTGGGTATGACCTTTTTCAAGGAAGATCCATCCACGTCAAGCGGTTCAGTTGTACCCTTGGCCTTTCCGCTCATTGCCGGTGCGGGCACACTTACCACCATTCTTTCCTTGCGTTCTATATACAGCGTACCCAATATTTTGGTTGGCATTGTACTCAACCTCATTTTTGTTTACATTGTATTGAAGGCGAGTAATTGGCTCGAAAAAAAGCTGGGAAAAAGCGGATTTGCCATTTTACGCAAGGTATTCGGCATCATCCTATTATCCATTGCGGTCAAGATTTTCAAGCAAAGCTGGGCTCCTGCATAAACCACCGAAGCCCGCATTTTTGATGAATCAGAAAAATGAGGATTTAACTTTTGTACTGATGTACAAACATGTAATTTGCGCCACGATATATCGATGATTTTCATCCCTATAATCTGGACTGTGGTTTTAGGCAATCGGTTAGGCGCTATGAAAAATGTTTATTATTATTTCAGACTTTTCGCAAAAAACACTTTCGGCTTGGCTACATCAGTAAAAGCGAGTACATAATCATCCACTGCACCTTCGGTAATTTTCATCTTTTTGAGCAAAGCCGTTGCAGTTGTCTTGTGGTTCCTTATCAGCACATTGGCCGAAGCCGGTTTTGTTGCCGTCACTTCAAAAATTCGCCCCGGAAAATCATCCACCACTTCATTGGCTGTGTATAAATGCGTATTTGGATGCAGTTTAAGCAAACCATAACGCTTGGCCACCAAATTGAAACAACCTGCTTTGAGTATAGCGGCATTGGGTTCGTAGATAAAGCTATGCACTTCACCATATTGCGCCACTGCTTGCTTCTCATCCCCTAGCCTACAATCAAAAACCCACTTTTCGGTCTCATTTATTATGTTTACTGCTTTCAGACTTATGTGTTCAGTGGCTTTAGGTTTTAGTAGCAACAACAACTCCTTACACTCATTTTTTACCGCTACGATATGAATTTCGCTAACACCGTTTATTTGCTGCAGCAATCGGGCTATGTCGGCCATGGGACTCACTTTTATCATAACCAATGGTGCGCTTTGCCTTAATTTGTCCTGCCATTCGAGCACATTGGGCTCATAGTCTTCCAAAAAATATTTGCGCCGCCCCACAGCCCTGCGCGATGGATCGATGTAGATAAAATCATAATGGCTGTCGTCAGCCAAATGTTGCATTCCATCTGCTGTCTGCGTTATGATATTGTGAGCACCAAGGGTTTTGAAATTGTCATTTACTATTTGGCAAAGCCCTTCGTTCAACTCAAAATAATAGTGTTGCTTGCTTCGCTTTGAAAAATAATAGCTATCCACACCAAAACCACCGGTAAGATCGGCAGATTTTTCAGCTATTGGCATCAGTGATGCTTTATAGGCTGCGGTTAATTCAGACGAGGCTTGTTCCAAATTGAGTTGCGGCGGATATATAATTTCAGGGTGTGCAAACCAAGTGGGCAATTTTTTAGATGCTTTTTGCAAACCCAGCAATTGTGCCGCGGCAAAACCCACTCTGTCGCCCAATAATGCTTTGTATTTGAGTACAAAGGCTGCCGGCGAAAGACTGCTGTTTTCAAGTAAAAACGGGTATAACTCGCTAGCGTTGTGCAAGCCCGCTACTTAAGAAAAATGAGCTTTGTAGTAAGTAGCCAACTGTCCCGCCTGAAACTGTTCGGGCTGAATAACCAAAGTCGCTTGTGCATAGAAACGAGAGCGTTCAGTCAATTTTTCGTGCACAAACAGGTGCAATTCGTCTTCTTCAACATCGGCAAGGAGTGGCCGCTCGTCCTTCGCATTTTTCAATCGTTTTACCAACTGATTTTCCAGCAATTTTAAATAAACGGTAAAGCCATTTTGGTTCATCCACTCCATATTTCCGTTGAAACAAGGTGTGCCGCCACCGCAGGCTATAATGGTACTTTTAAGCTCTTTGGTGCTGTGCAAAACCGCCGTTTCCGCCTCTCTGAATCCTTCTTCGTTGTCTTCTTCAAACCATGACGAAATGGTTCTTTGGTATTGCTCTTCAATGCGTTTGTCTAAATCGAGCACATCAAAACCCAATTGTTTAGCAAGCCGCCCCGCATAGGTCGATTTGCCTGAGCCCATAAATCCAATTAAATATATATTCATTCTATCTCTATTATTTTTATTTAAACCAACCCGCTTATTTCACGTAGGCCATCACTTCGTCCACCTCAGGAAAACGGGTTGACGGCCACTTCATCACAATTACATTGCCTTTAAACAACACCAAACCCGGATTGCTTCTTATAATGGTTTTAAGCGTGGTTTTGTCAACACTGTAAAATTTGAGCGGACTGTTTAGGCCTTGTATTTCGCGCTGTGTGCCGGCAGTCAGGTGGTAACACTTTACCCCCTTGTCTTCCAAGGCTTTGTCAAGTGCCAACATCGGTTCCATTTTTGACAAATCGGTTCTTTTCAGGTCGTATTGTACCGTCATGAGTTTGTAACCTTCAGCATCAATAAACACGTTGGTTACGTCGTTTCCGTTGTCATCATTCAACACAAAATCATGAATAGGTGCAGGTTCGCCCGGATCGAGTATTTTGTCTTCGCGTTTCACAAAATTGTATGAACCAAGGTCTTCCACGGTTCCCAATTCATCGCCGCTGAAAAAATAACTTTCGCCATCCTTTTCATATTCAAACATCATTTGCACTTCTGGCGCGCGAATGGTTTTCATTTTTTCAACAATATTGGCACCAATATTATAAGGCCTGAAATCAATAACCGGCAAATAGGTGTAGGTATATACAGGAAATAACAAGGAAGCGAGGGTGGCGCCTATGGTTAAGCCCTTGGTTATTTGTGACGAAAAAATCATTTTTATGTGTTTTTCACCCCAGAGTAAAACGACTATAAGCACGAGCAAAATCACATCTTTGGTAAAGGATTGCCAGGGTGTAAGTTTTATGGCATCGCCAAAACAGCCGCAGTCGGTAACTACATTATAGTAAGCCGAATAGAAGGTGAGAAAGGTAAAAAATACAATCATGGCGAGCAGCAACCTGTTGACCAACTTGGGCAGGTAGCCGAGCAGCAGCATGATACCCAGCAATATTTCAAACACACAAATAAAGATTGCGAGTTGCATGGCAATTGGCACCATAAATTCGGTACCGAATACTTCAAAATATTCTTCCAGTTTGAAACCAAAACCCATGGGGTCGTTGGCTTTTATAAATCCTGAAAAAATAAACAGGGCGCCTACAAGCACCCGCGCGATATTAGTTATTATTTTCATTTTGCTCATCAAATTTTATAAGTGCAAAAACCGAGTAATTTATGATATCAAGAATATTGGAATCTATCCCTTCTGAGACTTTTGTTTTCCCATCGTTTTCAATAATTTGCCTTATGCGCAACAGCTTGGTAATGATTAAATCGGTGTAAGAACTCACCCACATATCGCGCCAAACTTCGCCGTAGTCGTGGTTTTTGGCCAACATAAGCGTGCGGGCTTTCAGCAGTTGTTTGTCAAACAATTCGGTGAGCCATTTAAAATCTTCATTATTATTTGAATTGAGGCTTACCGGGCCTGTCTCAATTTGTATGAGGGTCATGGCGCAATAGTTTACCAAACCCATGAATTCCGACTCAATGGCATCGCCTACTTTGTTTACCTTTTTTTCTTCGATGGTGCGTATGCGTTTGGCTTTTATATACAATTGGTCTATGAGGCTGCTCACACGCAAAATACGCCACGAGGGGCCATAATCTTCGTTCTTATTGATAAAGACTTCGCGGCATTTTGCTATGCATCTGTCGTATTGTGCTTCTGTTTTGCTGCTCATTTTGCTCGTTCGAAAGTATTGTTGAAGGGCGGCAAAAATAGTTAACGGCGACTTAAGCCTTGTGCTGCTGCAAATAATTGGTGGCTGTAGTGTGAGGCGGGCAAACTTCCGGCATTCAAAACGCCATACCCACTCCCAAACCTATCTAATGCCCGGTTTTCTTTTATCTTCAAAATGAAAAGCATTTGAGCTATCTGCAAACTTTACGTTCTTTGAACACGCTAAACAATACAATGCAATGAAAATAGGTGTATTTACTTCAGGTGGCGATTCGCCCGGAATGAATGCTGCCATACGTGCCGTGGTGCGCACAGCCAACCACTACAACATTGAGTGCTACGGCATTCGCTACGGCTATCAGGGAATGATAGACAACGACATAGTGAAGCTTGAAAGCAACGATGTGAGCTACACCATTGACAAAGGCGGCACCTTTCTATTCTCGGCGAGGTGCATGGAATTCAAAACTGATGAAGGTCGCAAAAAAGCTTTCGAAAACCTTCAGGCACACGGCATTACCGCTTTGGTAGCCATTGGTGGCGATGGTACTTTCAGGGGAGCGCGCATTTTTTCTGATGAATACAACATACCCGTCATTGGCATTCCCGGCACCATTGACAATGATATAGCGGGCACCGATGTGACCCTGGGCTACGACACGGCAAGCAACACCGCAATGGAAGCAATTGACAAAATTCGCGATACTTCCACCTCGCACAACCGACTTTTTCTGGTAGAGGTAATGGGCCGCGATGCCGGCGACATAGCCCTTAGATGCGGCATTGCCACAGGTGCTCTCGGCATTCTTATCCCCGAAATGGAAGGCGATTTGGAGTTGCTCTACGAATCGCTGGAGCGGGCAAGGTTGCGCAAAAAGAAATCGAATATTGTGGTGGTGGCCGAAGGCGAAGAATCGGGCGGGGCGCTTTTGGTTTCAAAGAAAATAAGCGAAAAATTTCCGGAATACGAGGTGCGTGTTACCGTGCTTGGACATATACAACGGGGCGGTAGTCCTACGGTTTTTGACCGCGAATTGGCAAGCCGCATGGGCGTACTGGCAGTGGAGGCCTTGCGCAGCGGACAAAAAAATCAGATGGCTGCGTTGGTTGACAACAAAATGCAGTTGGTGCCACTGGAACGCGCCGTTACTGAAAAACCGGAAATAAACCTGGAGAAAATACGAATGGCGATGGTGCTGAGTTCTTGATTTACAATTGATTGCTCAATACCACTTTTCTATTGATGCGCTCTTTGCCATTTTGAAGCACCAATTGGTAAACCCCGGCGAACAAATGGCTCATATCAATGGCCATTTGGTGGTTGAGGCTGTTGCCGCTTAGGTTTCCGCTCATAACTTGTCGCCCGTTGAGGCTGAAAAGTTGCCAGGTAATTGCCGCCCCTGCTTCGCTGCTGAAGCTTCCGTAGAGCATGCCATTGGTGGGGTTTGGGTACAACTGCAAATTGCCAATTGGTTGATACAAGGCATATTCAACCACATTAATGAGCGATTTGCTCTGTTCGTCAAGGTGTTGCATATCAAGCAGACCGCCTTTCAGGTGGATGTTGAGCGTGACCGAACCGGGGGCAAATGGGCCGTTGCTCACAAACGCTCCTTCGTTGAAAATCAATTGGTTGCCTTGGTAAAGGTATATGTCTATTTCGCCGCCATTGGGTGCTTCCCAATAATCGCTTAGCAGCAGCATGTTGTTGATAGTGAGACCGGCACCTTGCTCAAACTCAATGGTTGCACCCGGTTTAAGGCCCAAAATTCCTTGTTTAGGCGAGCCATACGAAAGGTGGCTGTTGGCACCCAACACCAATTTGCCGCGATCGCGCAGCATGGTGCAGGCATTTTTGCCATTGAGTGCAATATTGCCGCTTTGGTATTTCAAAATATTATCGTCGTCAATTACGAGTTCGGCATAAGGCCACACACACAAATTGCCCCCATCAAGAGTTATTTGCATGCGGTGTCGCTGCCCTGTTACTGTATCAAAAACACTCCCCTTTAAGGCGGTATAGGGTTGAAAAAACACCCCGCCATGCGCTATGAAATTGATGCTTACCCGCCGCGAAGGGTTATCACGCGGAACCGCTTCTATTATTTGTAGCTCAGTACTGAATTTGTTGGTATCTCTATTGCTGAATACAATATTATTTTGGGCAAAATCATAAGCCGGAATGTCAACCATGTAAAAGGTATCAGCACCGCGAACCGCCGATACCGTATCGAAAATTACGGCCACATTGCGCTGTATATATGAGGCATACGAACCCAATGCATAAGCGCCCAAACTAATATCATAAGGTTTAATACCCATCACTATACTTATTATTTTTCCGCTGTATTTATTTCCGCACAGGCAATAGCTGTTCAGCCCGGTTAAATTCACTGTATCAACCACATAACCGCGTTGGGTGGTATCAAAACGCTCCACAAGCATCATGACCACATAGTCTCTCACACGGCAGTTTTTGCGCCACGAATAATCATTGAGTTGGTAAACCGAATCTTTTTGCAGTGGAATATTAAGGGCTGTATCACTAATAAAAATAAACTTGTCGCTCAGGCTGTCGTTGAGACTTATGGCCCAATTACCGAAAAGACCATTGCTTTTTGCCAGTTCGTAGCAAAGTGGTTTTTTAGCTCCGTTCCATTGGCCATTGTCGGTTGTATATACTTCAAGATGAGCATATTGCAGCCTTTTGGCTCCATTGCAGCTGATGCTCACCGTATCGTCGGTGTTGAATTCATGCAACAGCGTTTGCTGTAACTGAGCCTTGGCAAATGCTGCGCCCCACAGTATGATGATTAGGGTAAAATAAGCTGACTTCATAGCGGCAATTTAAAATTCACCTTGCCAAACCAAATGCCGGCAAGGTGAATATATATGGTTATACGAAACGCGGATCGGTTTCCATTACGTGGCCACAGTTATCGCAGGTGCGCAATTCTTCGCTTGCGTAAAACTCTTTGAAGCGCGGCAGGAAATCCTTTTCTATGTTGGAGAGCGGAAAGCGGTATTCGTGCAGTTTGTGGTTGCATTTGTCGCAAAACCACATGAGTCCGTCAGTCAGGTCTGTTCCTTTTCTCACCCGTTCTATTACAAGGCCCACGGTGCTTTCGCCGCGCATGGGTGAGTGGGGCACATTTTTAGGTAGCAAAAAGGTTTCTCCTTCTTTAATAATCACATCGCGGGGCTTGCCGTCTTCCTGAATTCTCACGCATATTTCGCCTTCAATTTGGTAAAACCATTCTTCACTTTCATTAAAATGGTAGTCTTTGCGGGCGTTTGGGCCGCCCACCACCATCACAATAAAGTCTTCGCCAAGGGGATACAGGTTTTTGTTTCCCACGGGTGGCTTCAAAATATCGCGGTTATCGTCAATCCATTTTTGCAGGTTAAAAGGGCCTGGAATTGCCATAATTGCTTGTTTTAAGTTTGAGTTTCGAATTTAGAGAAAATAAGTCAGGACTGATATTGACATTGGGCAGGTTTGTGCCGAAAGACCAACAAGTATTTTATTCATCAATAGTGTTAAAAGTTAAAAAACATCTACCTTATAGCTAATAAATGGAAGGATGGGGAATACGGTGATTTTCTCAACCCTACCTTTTAAGGGATTATATTGAATATTGTAAACATTGTGGTGATTATATACATTATATATACTCAGCATCCAAGACGCTTGAAAATGTTTATGCCTTTTTTGATAATGAATAAGCGATATATCCAGTCTATGGTAGCTCGGCAACCTATATTCGTTACGATCTGAGTATAAGTTAATAATTCCTATTGAATATAGTGGTTTTGTTATTGGACGACCACTTTGAAAAACGAACACTCCATTAAACTCCCATTTCCCAAAATGCTTTTTAGCAACCACATTGAAAAGGTGCGGTTTATCATAGTTAGCACTATACTTCGAACCATTCGACAATATTCCGGGGATACTATTTATAGATCGGCTATATGTATAAGACAACCAACCAGTTAACTTACCCTTTATTTTCTGTATCATAAACTCAATGCCATAAGAATGGTTTACACCGACTTCCAACCATTTTTCAAATTCAGGTGTAGCAATAGAACTACCACCAGGCCTTATATCAGTAATATGGTTAAATACTCGATAATAAACTGATGTCTCGATATTACATTTATCAGAAAGCCCTCCTTTATGATAAGTTAATGATAATGAATTTGATGTAGTCGGCTTGATTGATTTTGAACTCATAAACCAAAAATCCGTAGGCATTAACGTAACATTCGATGAGTATAGTTGCATAAATTGAGACAACCTATCATAACAAATGTAAACCTTTGATTTATCATAATTTTTGGTCAATGTAATTCTTGGCTCCGGCTGCACAGATTGAATCGAACTAGCCAAATATGTCCCCATTCTAAAATTAGCCATCAATTCCAAATCCATTCCAATTTCTTTGCGCATAATAAAAAAAGGTGCTACTTCTAAAAACTGTTGTTCTGGAATATCATACACAATATCACTAATAACATTAGCTCCTACAACCTGAAGTTTTCCTGGTGAAATCTTATGAAGAACACTTTGCACTCCAATTTCTTGAACGGCACGTGCTATGCTAGATGATTTAACGCTATAATTTAGTCCAAAATCATAAATACCCGATTGAAGCTGAGTATTAGACAATATATTAGATAATCGATAATTTGTAAATGTAGCTGACAATAATTTCAACCATTTATCACTGTTCCGGCATCTAAAATTTAAGCCAATTACATCATTATTCCATTTGGATTCATTTCCAAAATAAATGAAATTACTATTTTCATATTTATAATGATCATTACTGTGATAATATGCCAAACTTAGTCTTTTTTCAGTTGAAATTATTGAAGAAATCTTCATACTAAAATCACTAAACCCAGTATTAAATTCAGGCTCTTTCGAACTCATTACTTTTACAATTTTATCAATGTAGGTTGTTCGTCCCACAAACTGAAAACTAACAGGATGCTTCCCTTGTAATATTGGGCCTTGTAAATCAAGATATGAACTTACCACACCTAAACTAAAAGCTCCTCTAAAGTCCTTATAACTCCCTTCTTTCAATTTAATATCCAAAAATCCAGAAGCTCTTCCACCAAAATGAGCCGGTATACCTCCTTTGTAAAGTAAAGCAAAATTAACAGAAGATGGGTGTACAACTGAAAACAAACCTACAGAATGTGCCGGATTGTAAACTGTAGCTCCATCAATACTAATTAGAGTTTGTTCTGCTCTACCTCCTCTCAAATACAACCCTACATTGTTTTCCATAACACTACTTACGCCAGAAAGTAACTGTAAACTTTTTAAAAGATCCGGCTCAGCAAAAACCATTGGTAACTTAGACAAGCTCATGGCATTTAAAAGAATAGCTCCTTCTCGCATTTGAATTGGCATTTGCAGGGAATCTGTAATTATCACATCCCTCAAGTTATAAGCCAATGGCTCAAGGAAAATAATGTTAATTGTATCCAATACATCTGAATTTAACTTTAATATATCATAGCCAAGCGCAAAAAATTCGATATTTTTATTTTCATCGCCAACTTCAATATTTACTCTACCATCTTCAGCGCTAAAAATGCCTGTGGAACGATGGTCAATAATAATTTCACAATGGTAGATTGGATTTTTAGTAGTGTTATCAAGAATCAAAATGCTCTTCCCGAAAATTAAATTATGAGCGAACAGAAAATACAGCAAAATCACCTTTGCACTCAAGATATTCATATACTTATTAAAAGCAACCACAATTAATTATGTTAACATCATATAAAATTCAAAACAATTTATAATAAACTCTTTTACTAATAATAAAGCTCACATTTGGATCAAACTCATTATAAGGTATCAGGAATGGATTATTTCTTTTCTCATATACACTTTTCATCTTGTTTGCCATGATGAAATTATTTTTATCGGTTAATCCCACATGGTCATTTTCAACTAAATTATTAATATATTTGTGATTCCACTCAATTTCCTTCTCACTAAGTGAATTTGAATCACTTAGGTACATTTGATTAAAATAACTTCTTTTAGACAATTTATTTTCACCCTTTGAAAGAGGAACAAATGGAACCTTATAAACGACATTTTGGTCGTTGAAGCTATACCCGGTATTAACATACGACAAATAATATAAATCATCTTCACTAACGTTTACAGTTGCTACAATATCATAAATTGAATTATTTTTAGTCAAAATAGTATCTAAACCATTTACAGTAAATTCAAATGGCACTATTGTATCCGACACCTGCTTACCATCAATCATCATTTGCAAAAATGAATGATTATTGAATAAAGGAGTATCAGAATTCTTTAATTGTAGTTTATTCTGATATTGATTGATCTTGTAGCTAAATACATCATCCTGACATTTTAACAAACAACTCGATTTAGCAAGAGATAAACTCAATGGCTGATTAAATGTCTCATCTTGAAATAATTTATCAGGAACTACAAGAGAATCTACGGGGTTACCAAGCCAAATCACAATATCAGACCTAAGAATATGTTCATCTTTCACGTAAAAAAATTGATCCACAAAATAATGAGATGCCACATTCCGAATTGACTGAGATGTTGTGCATGACATCTCAATGAACGTTAAAATTAATACACTAATTATTGTTATGCCAATTTTGAGTTTCATTCTTTCACCAATCTTAATACTACTTCATACTCGCCATTGTTTAGAATGTGAATTAAATTATTTGATAAAAAATTAGTTCCTGGAATCATAGTTCCATAGGACTCCTGCGGCACATAATATACGTTATTACTAATAAACGTATAATATGGATTAAAACCAGACTCGTTCCTAACGAACCAACAAGGAAACTGAGGCCATGGAACTGTTACACCCCCGATGGTTTTCGGGTAATTATTAGCACTTTTCCCAGGTAACCTAAATGTTATTCTATTTCTTGATTTTTTGTTTTGCTCATAAACAACAAAAAACAAACTATCAGTTAGTGGATTAAAATAATTGAATATTTCCTTATTAACAGTTACCAAGGCTCCAGGACATCCTCTCTCATGGCCAAAAGTAGAAACCCTGCAAACATTCTTTCTCTTTATCTTATCCAGTAACAGGTTGAACTCATCCTCTACATCACCAAAATAATCCAAAACAGTAGAATCACGAATGGTAGCTCCCTTGCATGTCATTTCATATTTACCGTTTAACCATGACTCAAAGTACTGAGATTCATCTCTATAAATCTGTATTGATTCAACAATAACATGATAATTATATACGGCATTGGAATCCGGACAATCCCCCGGACAATAATTTGTATGTGTAGAATCATCTTCATGTCTAAATTTATCACAAATACTATCCCCACATGAACTAATGCCTTCGGGAAATTCCCTGGTAGTGTCAACAAACGCAGGATCTGTATCATACCCAATCACCCATATATAATACTGATCTACCGGAGGATCTTCGCCAGATATCTTTACCGAATCAATTGAACCAGTCGTGTCAATAAAAAAACCTGTAACATCATTTTGCTGCCTTATTTCCCATACACGCAATGGGACAATTAATTGAGGTAACGTTGAATCAACAGTTGTAACTTCTGGAATATAAATATGATTGATAAAAGCCATAGCTCCTAATACAAAGGCAGGTAGGAAAGTGAAGTTGTAAGAATTTGGGGTAAAATTTGTTTGTACCGAATCGTTATGTGACAATTGAAACGATATACCAGAAATGCCATAATATTGATCTTCAATTTCCTGCATTTTAGCCTGTTCAAAATCGTTACCTTCTGCTATTGTATGAACCACATTTACAAAAGAGCGATTTTGCACATAATGCGTCATACCCTTTGCAACCCACTCTATTTGCACATCTACATCTGTTGTCCACCCATTAGCAATATATCCCGCACTCATAGGTGCTTGCTGAATCTGTTCATCATTTTCATTGGTTACAACTTTAGTACATGACGAAATTAGAAAGATAACAAGAAGTAAGAAGCTTAAAATTTTATTCATTACAACAACATTTGATTCAAACAAATTTACTAAATATTCCAAACAACTTGCTTTTTAGTGAAAATTGTTTACTGGGTAATTAGTCTGATGCAATTAATTATCGAACTAAATTCAATCACCAAAACAATTTAATAATACAGCAGTCACTACATCTCCTGAAAAGGCAATTTGGAGCGTAACAATTCCTACAGTTGCGCGTTGCGAAATGTCTATTTCACAACGATTGTAAGTATCTTTTTCAAGTGGCCCTAATAGCAACTCTACTTCCTCAAGGTTTCTGCCCAAAAGCAGTTCTTGCCTTATAATATCTCGCGCCATTTCTATACTCGGCTCTTCGCGCCACTCCTTTTCATCAAATTTATCATAATAGTTAAACGGCAATAATACGCGGTATAATGTAAAAATAACCACTAATAAATTGATGTAATTCAACACCTTAAAACCTGTTCTTAAAGATTTCCACGCAGTGAACACCTTAAAAAACAAGTTGAAGAAGAACAACAAAAAGATTTGCGCGACCAATAATTGCGGGTCGGCATCGGGTTTGTTTACCTCGTAGCACCTATCAAAATGAAGGATAAACTGCACGACCATGTGCGCCAACAACACCGGTATGCTGCCAAAGAAAAAAAACTGTTCTTACAGTCTGTATGGCTCGTTTTAACTGCACAGCGCTATTCTGCAATTAGCGGCAAGCCGTTTTCAAAATCGTAGAGTGTCAGTTGCCTGAGTCGGTAAAAATCGACCCAATAGTTGCGCATCGCTCTAATGTGGGTGCGTCGTGCCTGGTCTTTTCCCTGCAAGGCTATGTTCAAATCGGTAATATCAATTTTCCCAATTTTATAGCGTTTGTAGGCTATTTCATATTGTTTTTGGCCTATGGTGTCGCTTTTTGCAGCTATCACATATTCGCGTTTTCTAAAATTGAATTGGTTTACCTGATTAATTACCTCTTGCTTGAAATTGAGCTGTTGGTTTTCTACCTGCAATTTGGTGAGGTACAGGTTGCTTTCGGCTATTTTTATCTGTGCCCTGCCCTTGCCCCAGTTGGTTACCGGTACAGTAAAACCTGCCTGAAACTGTTGTTGCGGCAACGTACTTGTGTAGGAGTTGCCGACTTTAGCATTACTGCCCGACAAACCATACATGGCGCGCAGGGTAATATTGGGGCCGGCGTTTACTCTTGCTTGCGCCATACTTTGCTCAGCTTCAACCAATTGCCGCTGCATATTCATCACATCGGCACGGTATTTCAAGGCCATTTGCAGGGCTTTGTTTTTATCTACCGAAAAGGTGTCGGTCATTACAGGTGGAATCAAATCGAGGTCTTTGGTTAGTTGCAGCCCGGTATAGTTTTGTATTTGTGCCAGGGCGTTGCTCAGGTCAATACGCGCTTGTCGCAGCGATTTTTGGGCATTCAGCACATTCAGTTCCATTTGCAGCAATTGGTGCTCGGCTATTTTGCCCAATTGGTAGCGACCTTTCGATATTTTGTACAAAGTATCGCTGTTTGCCAGGTTGAGTTTGGCCAATTCAAAGGCAATTTTTGCGTCATAATAATCAAAATACAGGTTCACTGCCTTTATGGCCACCGCCTCCATGTCTTCATAATAGCGGTGCTGTGCTTCATTATATTTCAGCGGCTCGGTTTGGCGCTGCCATTTGAATTGATTGAAGCCGAATAATTTTTGGTTGAAGCCAATACTAATAGGCGTAGAGAGAAAACTTGTAGATGAATTGGGCCCAAATACATCGATGCGCTGCAAACCCGTACTCAATGAAACGCTGCCACCGGTAAGGCCTATATTTTGGTTTACGGTAAGGTTGGCAAGCGAGGTGGACAATTGGCGTCTGATAAATTTCTGCGTTCCATCGTCTTGGTCGTAAGCGGTAATACTGCTGTTGTAGTTGGGCAAAGTAGAACTCAAACTCACCGCAGGCAAAAAATTGGCTTTGTACGATTTAAAAGTCCAATCGCTGTTTTCAAAGCGCGTTTTTGCAGCCGCTGCGTCGGGCGAGTTGGCCTTGGCATTTTCAACCACTGTTTGCAAATCCAATATGTTTTGTGCGCCCAAAAGGCCGGGCAAAAAGGTAATAAACACCAATACTATATTTTTCATATCATCGCTTTTTTATTCATACCTGAGTGAAGTAATAGGATCTTGAAGGGCGGCTTTTCGCGCGGGCATAATACCAAAAATGAGCCCCACACCTGCCGAAACTACAAATGAAACCACCACCGAACCCCATGAAATAAGGGTTTGTATGTCGGTAACCAAGGTGATAACAAAAGAAATAATAACACCTAAAAATATACCGATAAAACCACCGGTTAAACTTATAATAACGGCTTCGAGCAAAAACTGCATGATGATATCGCCCTGGGTGGCGCCCATTGACATGCGTATGCCAATTTCCTTAATCCGCTCAAAAACCGAGGCGAGCATGATGTTCATAATACCAATGCCGCCTACCAAAAGCGAAATAAAGGCAATGCTGAGCAACACCCAGTTGAAAATATCTTTGGAGCGCTGCTGTTGTTTGAGTAGCAACTCAGGAATAACAATTTCAAAATCAGGCACTTCATTATGTCTTCGCAGCAGCATTTTCTCCAGCAGCGAACCGCCTTGCGTCAATTGTTCGGGTTCGCGCATCTGCACTATTATGCGGTCCAGGTCGTGGTAACTTTTGGCTTTGCTTCCGGAGGTATAAACCGTCATACCACCATCCGACTCCATAGTGGCGTCGGTTCCGTGGTCTTTGTAGCGCGACAAAAACGTGTTGATGGGAATATACACATCATTATTATAATCCCTGATATTGGCACTTTTGGCCGCACTTTCGTTTACTCCTATTTTTTCTATTACACCTATTACTTTCAGCCAGTGGTTGCCACATTTCATATACTTTCCCAAGGCATTCTCGCCCCTGAAAAGCAAGGCTTCCACATTTTTTCCTATTATACACACCGGCAAACCGTAGCTCATTTGCTTTTGGTTAAAGCCGTTTCCCTTTTTTATATTGAAGTGAAATATGTCGAAAAACTGCATTTCGGTACCAATAAGGTTGATGCTTTTTTGCACATCTTTATAAATGGCATTGGGTTTCAGGCTCGCTTCGGGGCACACATGCGCCACTTCGGGCACCACTTTTATTATAGCTGCCACATCGTTGAGCGACAAACCGGGGCTGTAGCGCTTTTTTGAGGTACTTTCAGCTTCTTCGCTGTTTTCGTCGCCGCCTTCTGTTTCTTCCACTACGGCCTTTATTTCTATATTATTTACCCCCACCATTTTCAATTGGTCCAGAATTTCCTGTTGTGCGCCTTTGCCTATGGCCATCATGGCTATTACAGCCGCCACGCCAAAAATAATACCCAAGGCAGTAAGCACCGAGCGGAACAAATTGCCCAGAACCGCATCGGAGGCAATATTAAAATTCAATAATAACCGCTCTCTGTTCATTATTGCAAGCTGTTTTCTAAACGAACAATGGGTTTTTCTTCCATGCCTTCGGGCTGCACCAAGAGCACTTCGTCGTTTTCGTTGAGACCGGCCAAAACAATAACTTCATTGTCGTTGGAGCGGCCCAATTTTACTTCTTGTTTGGTAGTGGAAATTCCGTTTTTCAGGTAAACGAAAAACACCCCTTCTTCGCTGTTGACGGCTTCAAGCGGAATAAACAACACATTGTCTTCCTGAAAAATCTGTATGCGGTTGCTTGTGGTCATTCCCGGGCGGGTGAGCGAATCGGTGCCTGTGAGTTGTATGGTTACCTCAAAGGCCTTACCGTTCATGCTTGCGCGGTCTTCGCCCACATTGGCCACATAGGTTACCTCGCCCTGTAGTTCCTTGTCGGGAAAAGCATCAATGCCTACCAGCACTTTCATGCCCTTTTCTATTTTGCTAATGTCTATTTCGTTGATAAAGGTTTTGCTCACCATAATGCTCATATCGGGCAGCTCGGCAATAATGGGGTTCCATGCGCTGATGGTTGAACCCACTTTTTTCTTTTGTCCGCCCCAGTCTTTGGCATAAATGAGCATGCCATCCTGCGGGGCAATAATGGTGAACTCGCGCATGAGTTCTTCAAGGTTGTCGAGGTTGGCTTTTTGTATGGCCAACGAAGCGCCCACCTCGCGCACTTTGGCAATGGATTGCTTTTGTTTGAGCCCATAAGATTCTACCGCATTTTTGTAGGCGCGCTGTGCTTTTTCAAGGTTTATTTGGGCTTGCCGCTGCACCGCCGGGGGTTCAAACTCGCTGTACTTTACTTCTATTTCGCGCTCTTCAAGGGCAAATTTCAGGTTTTTGAGTTCATCGCGCTTGGCCCGCAAATCAATGGCCGTATCGAGCTTGGTTTGCAAATATTGGCTTTCGGTTTTTTCGTATTCATTCTCTACATCTTTGCGCGCATTGCTCAGCTGACTAGGGTCCAGTTTTCCTACATAGCCGCCTTTTTCTACCAAGGTTCCTTCGGGTATCAAATCCTGAATTTTCACTTCGTTGATGCGGTAATTCCTTATTTCGCGCGGGCCATAGATACGCACCGAGTTTTTGGCTTCCAGCTCGCCCGAGGTAACAACTTCTGACACAAACAAACCCCGCTGCACCTTGGTGCTCAGGTTGATACCCTCGCTTTTGGTTGATGAGTTGAAACGCCAAACTGTAAGTATCAATGCTACAACTACAGTGAGCAATATCCAGTGTTTTCTTTTCATAGGTGTTGGTTGCTAAGCTTGCTGCCAACCTTTTTACCAATGCGGTGTGGCAGGAGGTTCTTTAAAAAAGGTTGAGGCAAAGAAAAATAATTTGCACTTCATCAGCTTCTCATTTATGAAGCCTATTTGTTAATCTGCCTTAAAAATTTGCGCGGCATGGGCATCAAATTCAGCGCTTAAGGCCGCCACTTCTACCGATTCTATGGATAGTCTTGAGCCCCAATAATACTTCATTTTGGTGGCCATTTGGTCGTTTTGCACCATTTGCTCAAAAACAGGCGGATAAAAATAACTGATGCTGACGGCAGGATGCTGCCTGTGGTAGGGATTGAACCGGCAATAGTGGTTGCCATTTGAAATGCAATAGATAAAAGGCACCGCCAAGGCTTGGGCCAAATGCACCAAACCACTCTCGTTGCTTACCACCAAGCGGGTGGCCGCAAGGGTATAAACCAACTCGCTGAGCTTCTGTTTGCCACAGGCATTTTGCACGCGCTTGTCATGAGCAAAAGCAGCCTTAATGGCTTCGCCCAAGTGGTTTTCGGCGGGCGCGCCGCTAATTATTATTTCTGCCTGAGGCTGTTTTTGCAATATGTGCCTTGCCAGGGCAATAAAATTGTCGGTTGACCAACGCCGGAATTCTGCGGATGCGCCGGGGGCAAACAACACACGGTGGGCCTTGCGTTCAGCGGAAATCGCTATGCTTGGCCATTGGATGTCCAAATTGGTATGTAAGCATTTATCCATGAACCGGCGGTTCAGCTCAAATTCAAATTCGTAGTGGTTGTCAACCGGCAGCAAGTGGTAGTAGTTTTTGGCCATGCGGTGTTGCCAGGCGGTGCGGTTGTAGCTGTTGCCCGCGGGTGCTACAATTTCTTGCGCTGTTATGGTTTTTGCCAACATATCGTCATAAAAAAAGGAGCGGCTTTGGGTAGGAAAAATGGCCCGTTCGTACCTTTTACTCAGCAACTGTTGCCATATTTTTCTGCGGTACTTCCATTGGCTCACAAATGGTTTCAACTTTAGCGGCAACCATTCATCAACCACTTCATCATCAAGCGACTGCGACAATTCAAGAACCGCTTGGTTGCAGCAAAAGAGCAATTTATGATCCTTGTATTCTGCTTGGTTTTTTATGGCTGCCAAAAAGTTGCGGTACAGCACATAGTCGCCAAGCAGATCGAGCTTGACCACCAAGAGCCATTTTTCTGATGTTTTTTCGGGTTTTATTCCTGCGGTCAACCACCAATCGGCCAGACGCAGCAGTTGGTACACGAGCCACTCGCGCAGAGACTTCAGGGGCGGTATTTTCTTGTAAACGGGTTCCAAAATCTACCAGGGAAATTCGCGGGAAATAAGATGGAAAAACTGTCGGTTGGGCTCTTCAAACACTTGTTTCAACTGCCGGGTAAGCGATTCGTCAACCGGTTTGGTGCTTCCCACATTGTGTTTGCTGAACGCAGCGGGTGCAAATGCCTCAAGTTGCAAAAATTGCAGCACTTCATTATAAACCTTTTGCGGTTGGTTGAGCAACTCAGCGTTTTCGAGCAGGAGTATTTGCTGTGGCTCAAAATGTTGGTACCATTTGTTTAAGTGAAAGGCATACAAGCCCTTGTGCAGGTAGGCATGGCGGTGGTAGGTGCTGCTGTGGTAGCCATCTTCACGCTCCATTTTGGCATATTCCGCTTCAAAAATTTCGGCGGGTCGCTGCATGGCTTCTTCTATGGGCAGTGGCTCAACCCCATAGCGCACCGAGTGGAAGTAGTTGGAAACCGCACGCTCTACGGGATTGCGCACGATGAATATAAGTTTGGCTTGCGGCACTACGCTTTTGATACGTTGCGGTGCCAGCGGATGCGTACAGTACGAAGGACTCGCTTCGCCGGTAATGATGCCGCTTTTGCTCAGCGGAAACTGCGCCTTATACCATTTGAGTGACTTTTGGTGGAACTGCCCGGTGAAGTAGTGCGGCTCCTTCACAAAAGCGCGCTGCACCTGCGGGTGTTCGCAAAGAAATTTATACAAGGCACTTGAACCGCCCTTTTGCGCACCAATAATGATGAATTGTGGCAGCCCGCGCAGAGAGGCACTCATAATTCGCGGCAAAAAAGCCAGTTGTTTCAAGGTATTCATGGCAGGTATCCCATTTCTTTCATTTCATTGCTCAGGGCAGTTTCTATTTGCTGCAACTCCTCATCGCTCAGCTCATCGCGCCACTTGTCTATGTTGCCGGCATTCACGGGTTTTGCTGTTTCGCGGTGCCATTCGGTCATTTCCTCTTTCTTCTTCCTGCGCTCCTCGTGGTAGTTGAGCATGGCAGGTTCATAGGGCAAACCCATTTTGGTACAAAGTGCCTTGAGTTGTTTTTCGGGCTCGGCTACAAAATCTTCGTAGCGCAGCAGCACCGATTGAGCCGGGTACTGTTGGGTGTATTTTTTAATGAGGCCATACTCCCACCTCCACCTTTCAATGGTTTTGTTCAGGTCGTCGGTTATCCAAAAATCGGTTCCTTCCCTTTTGTTTTTCAGGTTTCTTTTGGCCGAGCTAATAACAGCGCGTGGATCGCGTACCAAATTGATAATGAAAGCATTGGGAAACATTTCAAATATCTGATCGGTAAATTGCGTGTGTAGTGGCGTTTTGTCACCCCAGTATTTTTTTCCTTCGCGTTTTGCCAGGCTTTGGTACAAAAACTCAATGGCTTTTTGCGGGTGGTTGCGCAACTGACGCGGCTGTTGGTTGAACCGCTCAATGATGTCTTCGCCAAAGGCCCTTGACTTGGCCGATGGCAGGGGCATTTTGGAGCGGGTGTATTTTTTGTACCAGGGGCGTTTAAAAAACCAGTGCAGCAGACCCGTTTCATCAGGTATTACCAACTGCGAATGTTGATTGAAAATGAGCCGCAACAAGGTAGTGCCCGAGCGCGGATGGCCGGTGATAAACAGTGGCGTATGTGGCTTTTGGTCCAACAAAATGGGTTTTATACAATTTATTTGCTGCGCTGGCAAGGGCTATTTGCCACCGCACCATGCAATGCAGCGGCAAAATAAAAGCATTGAACCGCCAAAATCTATTTTGTGCTTAACATTGTGACCCGAAAATGAAGCCCTTAGCGGGCCTTATGCCAATGATTGTATCGCACAAGCACCGTTTTATTTTCATAAAAACCAGAAAAACCGCCGGCACCTCATTAGAGATTGCCCTATCGGAATATTGTGGCGACAGCGATATAATAACTCCCATTGACCGCGATGACGAAGCGGCACGAGCCACACTTACCGGCAGACAAGCCCAAAACTATAAACTTGGCCTTGCCCGGCACCTCCCAAATGAATGGCTGGGGATGCTGCTGGGTAAACCCAGAAAAAGCTTTTATAACCACATGCCGGCACAGGAAGCCAAGGCGCTGCTGGGCGACACAATTTGGAACAGCTACTACAAATTTTGTTTTGAACGAAACCCGTTTGACAAGGTGCTTTCGCAATACTTTGCCCGCGGGGGCGATGACGCTTTTGGCTCGGTAATGGGCTACCTGAAATCAGGCGAGGTGGCACGGTTGAGGGGCTATGATATGTACAGCTTAAACCACCTGCCGGCTATGGACCATGTGTATAAGTTTGAAGAAATGAACGAAAGCCTGAGGGAAATAAGTGAAAAACTTGCCCTGCCAAAACCACTGAAACTGCCTGAGTATAAAGCCAAAGGCGGACGACGCGGCGACAAAAGACATTACCGCGAAGTATTGACCGAAGAAGAAAAAGAACTGATTTCACTCATTTTTGCACGCGAAATAAAACTGCTAGGCTACAGCTATTAATGAACGAAAACAAGCAAATAAAGCCTGTACTGGTTACCGGATCGCATCGCTCGGGTTCTACCTGGGTGGGTCAGGTGCTTAGCCAAGTACCACATTTGGGCTACATGCACGAGCCATTGAACCCCATTTATCCCACGCCACGCAAGAGCCCAATTGATATTTGGTACTTATATATAAGCGCACACAACCACGCGCAGTACCATGCCTTTTTTGAGAAAACCCTTCAATGGAATTACCAGGCATTGGGTCGTTTGGGCGGTGTCAACAACCTGTTTAAAGCCAAAATGTGGCTGAAATACCTGCGAATTTTCAACCAAAACAAGGGAACAACGCCCCTGATGAAAGACCCGATTGCCTTGTTTTCGGCTCCTTGGCTGGCACAAAATTTCAACATGCAGGTGGTGGTGCTCATCAGGCATCCGGCGGCCTTTGTTTACAGCCTGGTGCGTAAAGACTGGAAATTTCCTTTTGGCCATTTGTGGCAGCAAAAAGAACTCATACACGATTATTTGGGCGATTATGCCCCGCAAATAGAAGCCTTTAGCAAAGAAGAAAAGCCCATAGTGGAGCAAGCCTGTTTGGTGTGGCGCCTTTTTTACCACACGGTGCGCCAATACATGTTAAAATTCCCTGACTGGCAATACATCAAACACGAAGATTTGTCGTTGGAGCCAACAGAAAAATTCAAAAACCTGTTTGAGCAACTCAATCTGGAATACAGTCCGCAAGTAGCCGAATTTGTGAAAAACAGCAGCGACAGCGACAATCCGGGTGGCACCACCGGCAGCGAAGAACAAATGCAACGCAACAGCAAAGCCAACATAAGCTACTGGAAAAACAAGTTGAGCACCGAAGAAATTGAGCGCATAAAAGAGCTTACATCAGATATTTGGCCACATTTTTACACCCCTGACGATTGGTAATGAGCACAGAAATCCACCTTCCCAATTTTGTAGTGGCCGGCGCAGCCAAGTCGGGCAGCACTTCGCTCTACGAATACATAAAAGGCCATCCACAGATTTTTCTTCCCGAAAAAAAAGAATCACGGTTTTTTGCCAGCGAAAAACTGGTGAACACCCTCGGCTACAACAAAACATCCGTTTTTCAATGGGCCGATTTTGTGGCGCAATACAGCAAGGCTACTGAGCAACACAAGGCCATTGGCGACTTTGGCAACTTGTACATGATTTTCCCCGAACTGGCCATTGCAAACATTAAAAAGTATTTGGGCAGCCAAGTAAAAGTGGTCTTTATAATAAGAAACCCCGTGAAGCGCGCTTATTCGGCCTACCAAATGGCGCGGCGCAATTTTTATGAAGACCAAAGTTTTGAGCAAGGCCTGGCACTTGAAACACAACGCCTTGAAGAAGCTTATGTGCCCTGCGATATAATTGCCTACAAAAAAATGGGACTGTACTACGCTCCCATCAAACAGTTTATGGAGCACTTTAAAGTGCATGTAATGGTGTTGGAAGAGCTGAATGCGCATCCGCGAAAAGAACTGCGTAAATTGTTTGATTTTCTGGAACTTACCGAACATTACGCCATCAACATAGAGGCGGCGCACAACCGCGGCGGCACCGTGCCCGCCACCAAAGTGAATATTTTTCGTTTCCAGAAATTTCTCAAAAAACTAAAGCCCTATCTGGGTTTCATTCCGGGTTTGTCAACTTTATCAGAAAAAACGGTGAAATCGCTGGCCGGTAATTTGGCCCAAAAAACCAATACGGCGGCAGAACCACTATCGCCCGAACTTGAAGCCCGATTAAAAGAAGAATTTCGCAGCAATGTACAAAATTTGTCGGAACTTTTGCAGAAGGATCTTGGTAGCCTTTGGAACATGAAAATAAATGCCGAATAGATGGGAATTGTAAAAAAGCAAGGAATTGCCAATTCGGTGTGGTTGTACCTGGGCATAGTGCTGGGCTACGTAAACATGGGGCTCATCATGGTAAAGCTGCTTTCTACAGAAAACCTGGGTTTGCGGCAGGTTATTTTTCAGGCCGGCGACTTCTTTTCGGTGATTGCACTGGTGGGGCTTACCAATGTGGTAAACCGCTTTTTTCCCACCTTTATGAACAAGGAAAAAGGCCACGGCGGCATACTCAATTTTATATTTATCTACTGGCTGGTGGGTGTGGCGCTGGCTTCGGTGGTATTGCTGCTTTTTAAACCCATGGTGGTTGATTTTTATTCCAAACGATCGCATTTGCTGGTTGAATTTTACCTGTACATTATACCCTTTGGCGCGGCGCTGGCACTTTATGAAGCACTCAGCACATATTGCAAATCGCTGTTGAAAACTACGGTGCCCATTTTTATACGCGAGGTGGCACAGCGCATCGTTACCCTGCTGCTGCTGGCAATGGTGTTTAAAAAGTGGATGAATTTTGACGATTTCATGACCTGGTATTTGGTAAGCTACATTTTGGCCACCATAGCCTTGGTTATTTACCTCATACGGCTGGGCGAGTTTCAAATAAAATGGCACGGCGGATTTGAGTGGATGAGCCGCTTGAAGGAAATGATAGAATTCGGGCTTTTTACCTGGTTCAACAACACCATGCAAATCATAGTAAAAACCGCCGACGTGCTGATGCTGGCCACTTTTGACCTGAAAAAAGCCGGTATTTATGGTTTGGGTTCGCTTATTGGCAATTTTGTGCAAGTGCCTTCACAG
>WGNN01000084.1 GCA_016124515.1 bacterium | reverse complement strand
GGAGCTCAGGATTTAGGTGCTTTTTTCTTTGGCCGAAAAGAAGACCGCATAGAATGTGGAGATGGCTATCAGGCCGAGGTGGATGACGACAACGACCGCCTATATGTTGGGTTCAATGCCAAGGTGGCCGAGTATCCAAGCCGCGGCATGTGTGGCAATGTGGTGGTGCCCATTGGCCGTAATGATGTAAAATTTGAAATAAACCACCAAGGTATTTTGGTAGCTGCGGGTTTTGCAACCGGTAGCGGAGGCGATCAGTTTTTGCCACGCAACCGCCGCGGAAACTTCGTTTTTTTCTACAATCCCGGCACCAACAATTATGTAGAAATAGGCAACTATCCTTATCAGGGTAATGCAGCGCAGTTGACCCAGCCCGAATTTGAGGCGGGCATGCAGCGGGTTAGTGCGATTGCTTTGGCACAGGATTCCAACATATTTTATGTAGCCGGCAATAGAAGAGAAGCCAACCGAAACCGTTTGTGGCGGGTAGAATACAACCGCAGCGATTCTGCCAATTGGCGCAACCTCACAGAGCAATTGAACCACGCCGATGGGTTGTTGCCGCGTCAGCTTTGGCAGTCAATCAATGCCATTGCGGTTTCGCCTGAAAACATCAATGCAATTTGGATAGGTTTGGCCGACAACCTGCACAAAGGCAGCCACAAGGTGATGTACCACCCCAATGTGTTGTTGGACACTGATAGTTTGCCGTGGATTTATCTGGACAAAGGCTTACCCAATTTTCCCGTGAATTTTCTGCAGGTAGATGCCGCCACGGGCTATTTGTATGCGGCTACCGATGTGGGTGTTTTTGTAAACCGAAATCCCGATGACAAAAATTCTGTTTGGGAATGTTTTTGTAGCGGCCTGCCGGTTGTAAAAGTTACCGACATGGAATTTGAAGCCGGCGAAATTTATATATCAACCTACGGACGTGGGCTATGGAAGGCAGACTTGTTGCGCTAGTTTGCGGTGCTATGTGGCTTTATTTCATTAAGGATCAAAACTATTTTGTGTTTAGGTGTTTCAAGTTTTGCTCAAAAGACCTACTTTTGCGGCCTTAAAATTTTTAACTAATTATCAATCAGATGCATAGGCACTACGAAACAGTTTTCATCCTTACTCCTTTGCTCACAGAAGACCAGATGAAAGGCGTAGCCCAAAAATACCGGGAATACCTTGAATCTCAGGGAGCAGAGATCATCCATGAGGAAAACTGGGGTCTGCGTAAGCTTGCATATCCAATCAAAAAGAAATCTACCGGTTTCTACCACTTGGTTGAATTCAAAGCCGATCCCAGCATTATCGCAAGATTCGAACTCGAATTCCGTCGCGACGAACAAGTTCTTCGCTACCTGACCGTAACAGAAGACAAACACATGCTGGCCTACAACTCGCGCCGCGTAAAAGGCGAAGTAGGCAACAAAGAAAAAATGCTTAACAAATCAATTCAGGTAGAAAAAGTATAAAAGACAATGGCTCAACAGTACAAAAACATCTTTATAAACATTACTCCCGACGAGCAAGTTGAGGAGAAAAAGGAATGTTGGTTTACCAAAAACAACATCAAATACATTGACTACAAAGACGCAGACTTCCTCATTACCTTCCTCAACGAGCAGGGTATGTTGTATCCGCGTCGTTTGACCGGAACATCAGCCAAGTACCAGAAAAAACTGGCTACCGCTGTAAAAAGAGCCCGTCACCTGGCCCTTATTCCATTTGTTTCTGACTCACTTAAATAGACCGTAGAAAATGGAAATAATACTTAATAAAGATATACCAAAGCTGGGCTACACCGGCGATGTAGTAACCGTGAAACCGGGTTATGCCCGCAACTTTCTCATCCCGCAAGGAATGGCTGTAGTGGCCAACGCCTCAAACAAAAAAATGCGCGATGAAATGATGAAACAACAAGCCAACAAAATCAAAAAGTTGGTTGAAGATGCCAATGCTCTTGTGGCCAAACTTGAAGCTCTTGACCTTTCGCTGAAAGTAAAAACCGGTACCACTTCAAAAATATTTGGTTCGGTAACCACACTTCAGGTAGCTCACTTGCTCAAAGATGCAGGTTTTGACATCGATCGTCGCAACATCTCTTTTGCCGAGCCTATCAAAGAAGTAGGTATTCACAAGGTAACTGTGGAGTGTTACAAAAATATCAGTGCCAGCATTTCGCTCAATGTGAAGCCTGAAAAAGGAGAATAACCTAGCCCCAAATAAGAAAAACCCCGCTTTGTCGGGGTTTTTTTATGCCAAAAAATCGGGTATTAACCACTCATAACTCATATTAACCCATGCATTGTTTAATTCTGAACATTGTCATAGGATTATTTTCATAATTTGCGCCCCACGTAAAGAAAAACGTTTTCCCTAATGGAATTTAAGAAGTATGCTCAATTTAACAATGTTGCCGGTTGGATAGTGTTTGTGGCGGCATTGGTTACCTACACTCTCACGCAGGAGGCCACCGTAAGTTTGTGGGACTGCGGCGAATTTGTTCCTGCATCATACAAACTGGAGGTGGTGCACCCCCCCGGAGCGCCGTTCTTCCTCATGCTCAACCACGTGTTTACCATTTTTGCAGGCAGCAATGCCAGTTTGGTTCCCGATTTGGTCAACTTTTCATCAGCACTCATGAGCGCCATGGCTTCGTTGTTCCTCTTTTGGACCATCACAGCCATTGCAGTGAAAATTGCGTTTAAAGACGAAAATAACATCAAAACCGATGAGCTGATTATTGTGATAATGGCCGGCCTTATTGGCTCGCTTGCCTACACATGGTCCGATACCGCATGGTTTTCGGCAGTAGAGGGCGAGGTATATGCCATGTCGTCAATGTTTATTGCCTTGGTAAGTTGGCTCATGATGAAATGGGAACGACGCGCCGAAGAGCCCGACAACTTGCGTTGGATCATATTTATTGCCTTCTTTATTGGTTTGTCAAGTGGTGTTCACTTAATGAGTTTGCTGGCTATACCGGCAATGGCATTGGTGTATTACTTCCGCAAATTTGGCTATTCTTTCCGCGGCTTTCTCATCACTTCCATCATTGGAGTGGTGCTTTTGGGCTTGGTACAAATTGGTATAATCATTGGTATCCCCAACCTGATTTCCAAGTTTGAACTCGTTTTTGTCAATGGCTTTCACATGCCGTTTTGGTCAGGTGCCTTCTTCTTCATTTTCCTGCTTATAGGTTTGGTAATATATGGTATATACTACACACACAAACATGGAAAAGCCCTTGCCAACGTTATTGTTACCTCATTCGCAGTAATATTGGTGGGCTACAGTTCATACACCATGGTGGTGGTTCGTTCGGTTGCCAACCCGGCCATTGATATGAACGACCCCGAAACGGTATTCTCCCTTCTCTCATACCTCAACCGCGAGCAATATGGCGATCGCCCCATTGCAAAAGGTCCCAACTATACCGCTTACACCGCTACCAATGGCTACTCGGCAGAGCGCACCGGCGGCAAAGAATACAGAAAGGGAAAAACAGAATATGAATTTGTAGGTCGCAAATACGAAGAAACCTACGATCCAAAACACGAAACAATTTTCCCTAGGTTGTACAGCCGGCAGGAAGACCACATACAACAATACCGACGTTGGGCACATATACGCCCGGGAAAAATTCCAACCCTGGGCGACAATATTTCCTTCTTCCTCAAATACCAACTCAACCACATGTGGTTCAGGTATTTTGGTTGGAACTTCATAGGAAGGCAAAACGACACACAAGGCCATGGTTCATCCTTTATGGGTAATATCATTACCGGTATAGATGGTATAGACACAGGGCTTTTGCATGTGCCTACTGCTGATGGCATGCCAGATCATTTTCTCAACGACAAAAGCCGCAATGCACTTTACGGAATTCCATTTATCCTTGGTTTAATTGGTTTGTTTTATCAGGCTAAGCGCAACCAAGAGTCGTTTTTGTATGTGATGGTTTACTTTATCATGACCGGTATTGCCTTGGCTGTTTACCTAAACATGCCACCCATACAGCCGCGCGAACGTGACTACGTGTTTGTAGCCTCATTCTATTTCTACGCCATTTGGATAGGCATAGGTGCGGTGGCCATTTGGAATTACCTCCGCAAAAAAGTGAAACCTACCATAGCCGCAGCAGGCGCAGGTGTTATCCTGTTTTTGGCTGTACCGGTAAATATGGTGGCAGAAGAGTGGGACGACCACGACCGCTCCAACAGAACCGTTTCATTGGCTTTTGGTACCAACTACTTGGAGTCATGTGCGCCCAATGCTGTACTCTTTACCAATGGCGACAACGATACTTACCCACTTTGGTATGCGCAGGAAGTAGAAGGAATTCGCGATGATATCCGCATCATCAACTTGAGTTTGCTCAATACCGATTGGTACATCAACCAAATGCGCCGACCCATTAACAGTGCGGATTCCATTCACATAAGCATGAGCCCCAACAAATACAAACAAGGCACGCGCGACTATGCTATTTATTATGAGAACCACGGTTTGAATATTGATAAAAACCAACGCCTGGAACTCTCTGACTTGATTGATTTTATTGGCAGCAACAAAAAGCAAACCCGCGTGGGAATGCAAAGCGGCGAAATGCTCGATTTCTTTCCTTCAAAGAAATTTAAGCTTACCGTTGACAAAGATGCCGTGCTGAGCAGCGGAACCGTAGCGCCTGACAAGGCCAACGAAATAGTGGACGTAATGCGCTGGAACATCAGAAAAGGTACACTTATGAAAGCCGATTTGGTGGTGCTTGACCTTATTGCCACCAATGCCAAAAATGGCTGGAAGCGACCTATCTATTGGGCCATTACCACAGGAACTGAGGCATACATCAACCTGATGCCTTATTTGCAAATGGAAGGTTTGACCTACCGTTTGGTTCCAATTAAAAAGAAACGTCAGATAGACGACCAACAACCCGGACGCATTGATACCGACATTATGTACGACAACGTAATGCACAAATTTCAATGGGGTGGGCTCGATACCGAAGATGATATGTGGATTGATTTTGTGATGATGCGTCAGTGCAAAAACTTCAGAAACATCTTCGTACGTCTGTCGTATGCCCTTATGATGGAAAGTATGCTTGAAAACCAAAATGCCATGAATCTTTCGGCAAATGATAGTACCGATACGGCTTCAAAGGATTTGAAAATAGATAAAAAAGCCCGTGCTGTTGAAGTGCTTGACTATGGATTGGAGCATATACCCGAAAAATTGGTGCCTTACGATGCCTATATGGTACAATACTCTCAGCTCTACTACCAATTGGGCGAAATAGACAAAGCCTATGAGCTTGACAAGAAAATTGCACCTTATCTCATCAGCGAGGTAAAATGGTACACCAGTCTTGACAGCGAAATGCAGCAAGAAGCATCAGGCGAAGTAGAGCAAAACATGGTGATGTTGCGTAGAATGATCCAAAGCGCCAAACAAAATGGCAAAGATGCCAGCGAATGGGAAGAAGCTTTGGGCAAACGACTCAACCAAAACAATTAATGAATTATATTAGAAATAATGGCAAAGCAGTCTTCACAGGGCTGCTTTGCTTTTTTATGGCCATAGCCGCCAAAGCGCAAAATGAGGTGCCGCCTGATACCACCAACTACCACGATGTATTTATCATTGTTGAAGAATCGCCGGAGTTTCCCGGTGGACAATCTGAGTTGATTAAATTTCTTCAGGAAAATGTGGTTTATCCCGATGACGACAGGGTGAAGGGGGTAGAAGGTAGAGTATATGTAACCTTCGTGGTGGATGAAGAAGGGTTTATTTCAAGGGTTCAGATTCTAAACGGCACACGCAAAAAAGGCACAGAAGCCATGCGAAAGGAAGCCATAAGGGTGGTAAATAGCATGCCACGCTGGAAACCCGGATATCAAAATGGCAAACCTGTAAAAGTAAAATATACCCTTCCGTTTACATTTAAGCTTGGCTAAACCGCTTTTTTGCTTGCAAGTAATTATGGTGACTGATAAGAATTGGTCAGGAGTGAAGCTTGCGAACTATAGAATGTAGGGAGTCTCTTTCGGGCAAAAGTTTCGACTTACAGCAAGTCTGGAAAGTCATTGTCCTTGTGCTCACATGACACTACTTATTGTCGCTTGGATTTACAAAGGCTACATTTCGCTTAATGCCGTTTAGTTTGGCTCTCTTGAGCGGACTTCCGGCAAATCGCTTTTCAAACAACTCCTCGGTTATCTCCTCCCAATCTTTCCAGTCCATTTCCAATTTGTCGGCATGGTAGCTCCAATCTTCTTTTGTGTGCGGCTTTGCAAAGCGGTTCCACGGGCACACTTCCTGACAGATGTCGCAACCAAATACCCAGTCGGAATACTTGTCTTTGAAAGTTTCCGGAATAGCATTTTTCAGTTCAATAGTCAGGTACGATATACACTTGCTGCCATCCACAAGATAGGGCGCTGCAATGGCATCGGTGGGGCAGACGTCTATGCATTTGGTACAACTTCCGCAGTAATCCTTTATGGGTGCGTCCGGTTCAATATCCAAATCGCATAGAATTTCGGCGATAAAAAAATAGGAGCCAATGTTTCGGTTTATCAGGTTGCTGTGCTTTCCCATCCAACCCAGGCCGCTGTTTTTTGCCCAGGCTTTGTCCATCACAGGCGCTGAGTCAACAAAGGCCCTTCCGGCAAAGTCGCCAATCTGCTTTTGCAAAGTTTCAATGAGTTCTTTACACATTTTTTTCAGCACCTTGTGGTAGTCGCGCCCGTAGGCATAGCGCGAAATTTTTGGCAAACCCGCGGGCTGTTCTTTTTGCGGGTAGTAATTGGCTACCAACGAAATAACTGATTTGCAACCGGGAAAAAGTTGTCGGGGATCAAGCCTTTTGTCAAAATGGTTGGCCATGTACTGCATTTCGCCGTGCATATTGGCACTAAGCCATTTTTCAAGCAGGGGCGCTTCTTCTTCCAGAAAACGGGCTGTGGAAATGCCACAAGCGTCAAATCCTGTTTTTCGGGCGCTTTCTTTTACCAGTTGCTGTAAGTCGCGTGGATGCATGGCTAATCAAACAAACCACTTTGGTTGTGGGGCAATTTGCCCAAGTGTCTGAAAGCTTTTGGTGTGGCTTCTCTGCCGCGAGGAGTGCGTTTCAAAAAACCTTCCTGAATCAGGTATGGCTCATATACTTCTTCAATGGTTCCTGCGTCTTCGCCAACCGCAGTGGCAATGGTGGTAAGTCCAACCGGCCCACCGGCAAATTTTTCAACTATGGCCGATAAGATACGGTTGTCCATATCGTCAAAACCGTTTTCATCAACGTTCAGGGCGTCCAATCCGAATTTGGTAATGGGCAAGTCTATGGTGCCATTGCCTTTTATTTCGGCAAAATCGCGCACCCTACGCAGGAGTGCATTGGCAATCCTGGGGGTTCCGCGGCTTCGGCGGGCTATTTCTACCGAAGCTTCCGGTTCTATTTTAACCTTTAAAATCAATGCAGAGCGTTTCACAATTCGCGAAAGCAACTCAGAGTCGTAGTATTCAAGTCGCGATTTAATACCAAAGCGGGCGCGCAGGGGAGAGGTGAGCAAACCGGCGCGCGTGGTGGCTCCTACAAGAGTAAAAGGGTTTAGTGCAATTTGTACCGAACGAGCATTAGGTCCGGTTTCGAGCATGATGTCTATTTTATAATCTTCCATGGCAGAGTAGAGGTACTCTTCTACCACGGGTTGCAAACGGTGTATTTCATCAATAAAGAGAATGTCGCCCTGTTCCAGATTGGTCAGTAGTCCGGCAAGGTTTCCGGGTTTGTCAAGCACGGGGCCTGAAGTAACTTTTATACCAACTCCAAGTTCATTGGCTATAATAAAGGCGAGAGTGGTTTTGCCCAGTCCGGGAGGGCCGTGTAGCAGCACATGGTCAAGTGCTTCGCCACGCCTTGTAGCAGCTTTTACAAAGACCTCTAAATTTTCCAGTATTTGCTTTTGTCCGGTAAAATCGCCGAACGACTGTGGGCGCAACTCTCTTTCCAGCTCTTTTTCAGCCATTGAGAGCTCATCAAAGGGTCTGTTTGAATCCTGACTCAAGTTATTTCATTAAGAAATGGGGGTGCAACATAGTGAATAGCCTCGAAATTATGGACAAAAAAAACCCGGACTGGTTGGGAACCAGCCCGGGAAAATTAGGGCTATGAAAAAACTAGGGCTAATGGGGTCAAATTAAGTGGCATCTGCCGTGTGACTAATCTTGCTTAATCACAATTCAAAGATAAATTTTAAAAACTGAAACTTGCAAATCTTTTTTTCATTTTTTCTAAAAAACCTGGGCTGACTTGGGGGTCAGCCCAGGCGGTTAGGGCTATGAAAAAACTAGGGCTAATGGGGTATCAATTTTTAAAATCCGTCAAACAATCCTTCTTAATTGTTTGGTGATTCAAAAATACACAAAATTTCATATAACCAAAATTTCATGTAATTTTTTTTGTGCATTCTCTTGCTCTAAACCTTAAGTTTCTCGTTTTGAGCCATAAAATGCAACACCATTACATTAACTTATTGTAAGCTCTTTTACTCACAATTTTTATCATGTAATCAAGCGAATATCTTGCTTGTCTTTTTCGGCAGTTAAGCCGTTTTATGCCGGTTTTGCGCTGCACTCACACAAGCGGTTGCTACTTTAACGTGCTTGGGCAAACGTAGTCGGTAGTTTTGATTGTTGATGCCAAAATGGCGTCGAAACCACCGTTTACATTAATTACATGGTAGCCACGCGATTGCAGTATAGAAGCTGATATTAATGAACGATAACCGCTCTTGCAATGCAAGTAGTAGGTTTCGTCTTTGTTCAGTTCGCCCAGGTATTCATTTAGGTAGTCAAGCGGTATGTTTTTGGCATCAGCTACGTGTTCTGCGGCAAATTCACTGGGTTTGCGCACATCTACTACATTCAGGTTCTCTCCTTCTATAAGCTTCTCCAGTTCATCTACACTTACCGATTTTATGGTTTCTGTTTCAAAACCGGCGTCTTTCCAACTGTTCATTCCGCCTTTCAAATATCCAAGTGTATTGTCGTAGCCCACGCGAGCCAATCTGGTTACCACTTCGTCTTCTCTGCCTTCATCGGCAATGAATACAATGGCTTGGTTAATATCCGGAATCAAAGTTCCTACCCAAGTTGCAAAGCTGCCGTCCAGACCAATAAAAATGGCATTTGGAATATGCGATGCCGCAAATGCATCAATACTGCGCGTATCAAGCATCAAGGCACCTTGGTCGTTTACCAAAAATTCAAACTCAGCGGGATTCAGGGCTTTCAATCCATGAGATTTTACTGTATCCAGACTGTTGTACCCTTCTTTGTTGAGTAGCACATTTTTGGGGAAGTATTGCGGCGGCGGTGCTATGCCATCTGTCACTTCTTTAATAAATTCTTGGCGACTCATATTGGTACGCAGGGCATAGTTGTTCGCCTTTTGGTTGCCGAGCGTATCAACGGTTTCTTTGCTCATGTTTTTGCCGCAAGCGGAACCTGCACCATGAGCAGGATAAACCAAAATGCTGTCGGGCAGGGGCATTATTTTGTTGCGCAAACTGTCGAAAAGGTGACCGGCTAAATCCTCGGTGGTCAAATCAGATTTTACCGCCAGGTCGGGTCTTCCCACATCGCCAATAAATAAGGTGTCGCCGCTGAAAATGCAATGTTCCTTGCCGTTTTCATCAATAAGCAAATAGGTGGTAGATTCCATGGTGTGGCCAGGGGTGTGCAGCACTTTTATTTGCACCTGACCTATATGGAATATTTCGTTGTCGGTGGCAATGTGTGCCTGATAGCCGGTTTTGGCATTGGGGCCGAAAACGATTGTGGCACCGGTTTTTTGAGCCAAATCAACATGACCCGACACAAAATCGGCGTGGAAGTGGGTTTCAAAAATGTATTTGATTGTGGCACCATCCTGTGCCGCGCGCTTTAAATAAGGATCTGTTTCGCGTAGCGGGTCAATTACCACCGCCTCACCGTTTGATTCTATGTAGTAGGCACCTTGTGCCAAACAACCCGTATATATTTGTTCTAAAACCATCTTTATTTAGATTTAATCTTAATAAAATTGTTCGGCAAAAGTAGCTGACCAAAATCACTTTTTAATGTGATTTACATTACACTCGCAAAACGTTGATTTCAACATCTTAAGTTGCTATAAATAAGTTGTTTAATAAATTGAAGAACCATTGTGTCGGCAATTATTGTTGAACAGCTGCCTACGCAAACACCAAAGAAATGCACTTGAAACAAACCATTTATCTGATTGCCATATTTACCATAACCATGACACACCAAGGTTGTTCACAAACCAAAATAGAAAACAAGGTCTTTGCCGCCGCAGTAGCTTCTTTATTGTCAAACACGGTTGAAACCATTGAGGTAAAAACCCTCCGCGATACCTTGTCAGCTACGAATTGGGTGCTGCTCGATGCCCGCGAAAAAAAGGAATATGAAGTAAGCCATTTGGCCAATGCCCAATGGGTGGGTTACGATACCTTTACTATGGATGAACTAGTAGATGTGGATACAGAAGACACGATAGTTGTTTATTGTTCGGTAGGCTATAGAAGTGAAAAAATTGGGGAGCAGCTTTTGGCTCATGGCTACCAACATGTATTGAACTTATACGGTGGCATTTTTGAGTGGGTTAATCAAGGCGGTACAGTGGTGGCAGGCAATTCAACCACCGATAAAGTGCATGGATACAACAAGAAGTGGTCAACTTTTTTGCGGAAGGGAACCGTTGTTTTGGACTAGTTTTCCACCATCAGATTAAAAATTCATAATTATTGGCTTGATTATTAATTGAAAAAAGCCCAACATCGCAGTTGGTTTACAATTTAATCGCCATGAAGAATTTTCTACTTATACTTATGTTTTTTGCAATGGTGGTCTCGCAATCTATGGCGCAAGACACCATTTGGGTTAATACCTTAAGTTTTGACGACATTACCAAAAGGAGGGGAGAGTTTGTGCTGCCACCCCGCGATGAATACCGCAAAATATTGATGTATTACACCCTGAAGTGTGATCCTAAAACCACACAAGACAAATACAATTGCGGCGAATGGGACTACCTTACCTATAATTACCTATACGACCATAGTGCCACATTCGACAGCACCTATCAATCGGGAGTCAATTTCATGTTTCAAGGTCGCACACCCGATGTTTTTCCCTACTCTGAGAAACCCTTGTTTGATAAAATTGCCCACCACTACGAAATTTTGCAGATAAACGATACGGTAAATTATGAGAAGTACCAAGCGGGCATGGGTACTGATACTTTACATCAGGCCATTGCCACTACCGGAAGGCACAATGTTTCGCAGGTATATTATACAGCGGCAGAATTGAATGCCCTTGGTTTAACACCCGGACCCATTACCGGCATTAAATTAAATGTGCTCAAAGGGGCTTCCGTTGATGAATTTACTATTGGAATTTTAAGTGTTGCCAATCTCGATTCGCTCACATGGCAAAACCGCCAAAGTGGATTTACAACAGTATATCAAGCGCCAATTACACTGTCAGCGGGTTGGCAGGGAATTACCTTCAACAACCCATTGATGTGGAATGGCGTGGAAGATATTGTATTTCAATTTGAAGCAAAACAGCAAAAAGGCGGACAGCCTCTGCTGCTTGAAGGTACAAGTACCACAACCAAAATGGGCTTCTCCAAATCGGCTTATGGCCAAACGCTTGATTTGAACGGTGCCGGAGCTTATGTAAACTTCAATAAAGGACTGCAAGTAGATGGCGACAAACCAAGAACGGTAGAAATGTGGGCCTACACTAGAGCGTTTAACGATGGTGGCTTGTTTCAGGCCGGACAAACCGGAACCACACTCCAAGATTGGTCGCTGCGAACCACCACCACCGACGATAAATGGCGCATACAACTGTGGGGACAAGACCAGGACAAAGCGCTTGATGGAAGCAAAGGAGCATGGCACCACTATGCCTTGGTTTATGATGGTTCAGCTACCACCTTGTATTACGATGGCGAATACCAGGCGTACAAAAACGCATCGGTAAATACCCCCGATCATGAGTTTTGGCTCGGTCGCTGGAACGGAAGCTATTTTGATGGAATGGTGGACAATGTAAGGGTTTGGGAAACGGCTATCAGCAAGAAAAACCTTAAAGAATGGATGAGCAAACCCGCTACTGCCGACCATCCTGCTTACGATAAACTTCTTGGCGACTACAATTTTGACAATGATTCCAGCCTTTATGTTTCTAATGCGGTTTCTCCAAAATTCAAAGGGCTTATGCAAAACAGTGCATTCACAAAAAAGCTATCAGTATATGATGATTTTAATCAGGCCCAGAACTTCAACAGCCGACCCAATATCATTTTTGAACGCGGAACCTACAACAGCCACACCACCAATATTGATTTTGTAGAAAAGGTAGAACGCAGGCCGGTAATGGTTTACGTTTATGGAAATGAAGCCAATGGGAGAATAATTGATGATAATGCCAGAAAACACCCATCCTTGATAACTGATACCTTGGTGGTTTGGCAGTCAAACTTATATACCTACACTTTTGACGATAGCGGGAAAAAACTGGATTCTGCCTATGTAAAAGCCGACAAACAATTGCAAAAGGAAGTGAAAGAATGGTATAGCCCAACCGTTCGCTACGAAATTGGTCGATACATCACACCTTATGGTATCAACCTGAGTTTGGGTAAAAACGGATTTACCTGGGTGTATGATGTAACCGAATATGCTCCCTTGCTGCACGATACCATTGATTTCTCAGCAGGAAATATGCAGGAACTCATTGACATAAAACTTGCCTTTATCAAAGGAAAACCCACCCACGAGGTGAAGCGAATTGACCGCATCTGGAACCATGGCTCGTACAGCTACAAAGCCCTTGACAACGACGACCAACTGAAAGCAAGAAAAGTGGATTTGCTGTCGGATGCCGAAACCTTTGTGGTGCGCACCCGCCTTACCGGCCACGGCGAAAGAAGCAACGATGGCAGCTACCCACACTGCTGCGAATGGAAAGACAATACCCATTATTTGTTTGTAGATGGAAAACAAGTGGCTGATTGGCACGTGTGGCGCGAAGACTGCGATTTGAATCCTGTATTTCCACAAGGTGGCAACTGGGTTGGTGCCCGCGAAGGCTGGTGCCCCGGCGATGTGGTAAACAACTACGATTTTAATATTACAAGCAACATTACCGGCAATGCCACAACCATTGATTACGGTATAACCGCCGTGCCTGCCAACAACCAAGGCATGGGCAACGGCAACTACATAGTAGCCATGCAGTTATTTCAATATGGCGCTCCCAATTTCAGCACCGATGCATCGATAGAATTGGTAAAGCGGCCTACCAATTGGGGTTACTACAAACGCATAAATCCGGCTTGCGAAGCGCCCTTGATTGTGGTGAAAAACACAGGTAAAAACGCTATAACAAGCCTTAAAATAAGCTACGGTGTTTCGGGTGGAACCAAGAAAACCTACAGCTGGACCGGCAATCTGGCCTTTTTAGAAACAACAGAAATTGAATTGCCAATAGATGGAAGCTATTTTTGGGTGGGCAATGGCGACGATATTTTTACGGCAACCATTGATGAAGTGAATGGAAGTGCCGACGAAAACAGTGCCAACAACAGCTACAACACACATTTTCAAGTACCCGACTTGCTTGACAAAAAGCCGATTGTGGTGCAGTTGAAAACCAATTCTTACCCCGAAGCCAACCGCTACGAAATACGTGATGCCACGGGAAAAGTGGTTTATACTGCCGGGAATTTTGCCGCCAACACCATTTACCGCGATACAGTGAGCCTTGACTACGGTTGCTATGTGCTTGAGTTTTTCGACGAAGGATACGGCCTCGATTACTGGGCAACGCCCGATCAGGGAAGCGGCAGTTTAATGGTTCGCTATGACGGTGCCGGCCTTATCAAAAACTTTAACCCCGATTTTGGAGAGCGCATTTATTGGCCATTTGCTGTAGGCAGTGTATCGAGCATTGCCGAAGGAGAATACAAACCAAGCCTTGAAGTTTATCCAAATCCGGCCAAGGGCAATATGTATGTTGACTTGAGCCACATTGTAGGCAAATACCGTTTGGAATTGCTCAACAGCACAGGTCAGGTGGTATATGCCGAAGAAAGCCTGGGCACCGGCCTCAACAAACACCAATTGCAAGTGCAAACTGCGGGTGTGTATTTTGTGCGTGTTTCAACCGCTGATAAAATACTTTCTGCCAAAGTAGTTGTGGAGTAAGTCAGTTTGCCAAAAAATATCAGTGCCCTGTCGCTATGTGTGGCAGGGTATTTTTATTTCTGACATTTATCAAAACATTTTTTCTGCTTGCCTGTTTGGCCATTGCAAGTGAGAATGTATGATGAAGAAGGTATTAGTAATGTCTTGGCTGACATTGAGCGTATTGAATTTATTTGCCCAAAGCGGCACTATTTCAGGGCGGGTTTACAACGCCATTAACAACGAGCCCTTGCCTTTTGCCAATGTGGGCATTGAAGGAACAGCCTATGGCGCCACCACCGATATTGAAGGCAACTACACCATAGCTAATGTGCCACCGGGTTTGTACAATGTGGCCGCCTCGTATTTGGGTTATGAACCCAAAAAGGAATACGAGGTAAAGGTATCGGGCAACAAAACCACCGAAATAGATTTTGCCTTAACTGAGTCGAGTCAAAAACTTGAAGAAGTGGTAGTAACCACCAAAACTTTTGAAAAACCGGTAGAAGCGCCGGTATCACTGAGAAGCATTGGTGTAAATGAAATAGAAAGAAATCCGGGCGGCAACCGCGATATTTCAAGGGTAATACAAACATTGCCGGGCGTAACACCCACGGTATCTTTTAGAAATGATTTGATTATAAGGGGAGGAGCGCCCAATGAAAACCGCTTTTACCTTGATGATATTGAAATCCCAACCATCAACCACTTTTCTACACAGGGGGCAAGTGGCGGACCCGTGGGTATGATCAATGTGAATTTTATCCGTGAAGTAGATTTTTATTCAGGAGCTTTTCCGGCCAACCGTGGCAATGCCCTAAGTTCGGTAATGGACTTTAAGTTGAAGACCGGAGACAAACAGTCGCACAATTTTCAAGCTACGGTGGGGGCAAGCGATTTTGGGGTCATGTTCGATGGACCTATTTCGCCCAAAGCCACCTATATGGTTTCGTATCGCAGGTCTTATCTGCAATTTTTGTTCAAGCAAATTGGTTTGCCATTTTTGCCTATCTACAACGATTTGCAGTTTAAAATCAAATATGAGCCTACCCAAAAAGACCATATTACCATTTTGGGCATTGGCGCTATCGACAATTTTGAGCTGAACCTTGATGCCAACCAAACCCGCGAACAACAATACATACTCAACTACCTGCCGGTAAATGAGCAATGGAACTATACCCGCGGCATTAAATATACCCGATTTCATAAAAACAGCTACACCAATGTGGTTTTTAGCAGGTCGAAGCTCAACAATACTTCTACCAAGTATATGAACAACGACGCTTCTACAGAGTCTAACAAAATACTCGACTACCTCTCGCAAGAGGTGGAGCACAAGCTGCGAATTGAAAACTACATGCGCTACAACGATTGGAAGATTAACTATGGAGCGGGTGCCGAAAACCAATTATATACCAACAGTACCTACAACAAAATTGCCACCTCAGCAGGCCTTTTTGAGCGCAGTTTCAACTCTAAACTCAGTTTCAACAAATACGCACTTTTTGGCAACATCAGTCGCAAGTTTGTGAATGAGCGACTGGCGCTGTCGTTTGGCATGCGCATGGATGCCGCCGACTACAACAAACAGATGCTCAACCTGCTCAAACAGTTTTCACCGCGGTTTTCAGCAAGTTATGCCATCAGCAGCCAATTTGCTGTCAACTTTAATACGGGCCGCTATTTTCAACTGCCGCCCAATACGGTAATGGGCTACCGCAACAATGAAAATGAATTGGTAAACCAAAACAGGCTGGGCTATATTCAATGCGATCATTTGGTAGGAGGCATTGAGTGGAATACCAAATCTAACTCGCGCATTACCCTTGAGGGGTTCTACAAGAAATACAGCAACTATCCCTTTTTGCTCAGCGACTCTGTGGCCTTGGCAAACCTGGGCAGCGATTTTGGGGTTATTGGCAACGAACCCGCCAAAAGCCTTTCAAAAGGCAGGTCGTACGGTGTAGAGTTTCTCTTTCAACAAAAACTTTATAAAGGTTTTTATGGCATACTTTCATGCACCGTGCTTTGGTCGCAGTTTCAAGACAAATACGGCCAATACATCGCTTCGGCATGGGACAGCCGCAATATAATAAGCATGACCGCTGGCAAAAAAATTGGCAAAAACTGGGAGTTGGGTGCGCGGTGGTGGTGGGTAACCGGCGCGCCTTACACACCTTACGATATTGAATACTCAACCCGCCCTGAAGTGTGGAACATTACCCGCAGGGGCTTGCCCGATTATTCAAAACTCAACAGCCAACGGGTTTCAAACTACAACCAACTGGATGTGCGCCTTGACAAGAAGTTCTTTTTTGATAAGTTCAACCTCAACCTGTATTTTGATGTACAGAACGTTTTTGCATCAAAACTGGCAAGCCGCCCCAATTTGGATGTGGATACCGATGCGCAAGGAAATCCCATTTTAGCCGCCAATGGCCACTACCAATATTCGCTGCTAACCAACAATATTGGCAACACGCTGCCTACACTTGGTATTATTTTGCAGATATAATTTGGCTTTTTTACTTAATTTTTGCTGCACAGATAGCCGAAATTCTTGTTATTTGTTACCAAATCTTTACGCATGCGAATTGTTTACATCTGTATATGGAGTCTTTTACTGAGCACACAGCTCATGGCACAATTGGTTTTAGAGTCGAAAGACCTTCCCAAAGTTGGGCAGTTCTACGCCATTGATTCCAATACCGTGTTTAACGGTGGTACCACGCACTTTGACGAATTTGATAAAATAAGTACTGCCGGACCAATAGCTGTGGATATGAAATGGCTGACGGGCACTCGCATGGATACCATACAATTTTTCGATCCGCAAAACACCGACCTCAAAAGCAGTTTTCCTGATGCCAACCTGCTTATGAAAAAGGAATTTGATTTTGTATTTGAAAAAAGCGACAGCGGTTTGTACATACAAGGAATGAGCTTGAAAGGACAGGTAGCCAAATTTGACACTGCGCTCAAATACCTGCCAACGCCGCTTACCTTGGGCGACAGTTTCAATTCGGTAGGATCTTCGCAAATAAATTTTGGCACCCTAGTGGTCAATTTCAACTTTGTGCGCAAATGCAAGGTGGTAAACTTTGGCTCGGTGACCATGCCCAACGACTCTTCGTTTGAAATTCTGTATTTTGACGTGTACAACTACTTGGAATTTGTGGTGCTGAACGGTAGCGATACCATGAGTTCGTTTGCCGACGAAGAATATGTGTATGAATTGTACTCGCCCGAATTTGGGTTTCCCTTGGTTCGCGGACGCAAGAATATTGACAAAAACAAAGTGCAACATGCCGAGTTTATCAACCTTGATATTACTTCGGCCATAAAGCCACAGGAGATGGCCGCGGCTGAAATTACGATGTATCCCAACCCTTCGCGTGGACTTGTCACCATTTCGGCAAACGAAGCAGTGAAGTCGGTACGCATATTTGACCTGAGCGGTAAAGAGTTGCTGTACGAGCAAGTAAACAATTCGCAGGTGGTGCTCAACCACTTGGAAGCGGGTGTGTACGTTGTAGCCATTTCTGCTAAAAACGGACAGAACATTATGCGAAAATTGGTGGTGGAATAGCTTTTAAGAAGGCTGGTTCTACTTTGCCAGTAAGCTGTTGAAATACGCTTTTTCCGATTGAAGCAACAAGCCCTTGCTTTCTATGGCCTCACAAAGAGCTATTGAAGCCTTTACAAATTTTTCAATTTCCGCTTTGTTGCCACCAAGCATGCGGTGTTGCAGGGCCGCATTTAAACGTGCTATTTGTTGGTTGATTTGGTGCGTTTCATTTGAGAAAAATGCCTGCCCAAACCTTTCCCAGATATAATCTATAGCCATTTCGTTGGGGTGAATCAGGTCTTTTTCGTAGAACCTGTAGTCGCGCAGATCGTCCATCATTATTTCATAAGCCGGAAAATAATGGCAGGCTTCACATAGGGCAATTTGCTCATGAACGGCAGCCAGCAAAAGCGATTTACTCAGCTGGTTTTCAACAATGCCGTCTTTTATGTGTCGCACCGGACTTACGGTAAATACCACCCGCGCATTACCCAACTTTTGGACGTATTCAACAATTGTTTTGAGTGCCTGATTGATTTCAGAAAGGTTCAACAAGCGTTTTTCGAAAAGTGAAGCGGGCTGTTTGTGGCAATTGGCTACCACTTGTTGTGTTGCTAAATGGGTATAAATCCAGGCGGTGCCAAGGGTTATAAATACTACTTGGCTCGTTTCAATAGCCTGTCTAAGTTGTTCATTTAATTGGCCCAAATGTAGTTCAAGTGCATTTGCAGACTTGGCCGAAACTTCGGAGTGGAAAAGGTAGTTCTTGAATATTCCGCTCTGCTCAAAAGTTAAGTTGTGGGCAGCAAAACCATTTTCAACACTGTTTTGAATGATCTGCGCCAACGAAACCGGATTGAAAATGATACCGTGCGGATTGATGGTAGCCGGGATGCGGAATTGCTGCAATTTGTGCCCCATGTTGCCGGCAAAACACGAACCCAAAAGCAAGACCGGTGTGTGGTAGTTGATACCAAAAGAAAAAGGTGAAATGGATATTTCTGTCCTGAATTTCACCTTTTTTCTTTCAATGTGTTTTGCAAATGGATGAGGGGAATTAGTTACCCATTTCAGAGATGAATTTGATTTTCATGATGCGCAGCTCTTCAAAGCTATATACATCTTCGCCAAATTCGGCCACCGCAGCTTCAATGCTGTGGTCTTCGGTTTCTCTGAAATAGTCAAATATTTCTTCCTGATCGTCTTCGTCAATCAGGTCGTTTACGTAGTAGTCAATATTGATGCGTGTACCTGAAAGCACAATGTTCTCAATTTCGGTAAGCAGGTCGTCCATGCTCATGCCTTTTGAGTTGGCAATGTCTTCAAAATCGAGTTTTCTATCGAGCGATTGGATGATATACACCTTGTTTGCCGATTTGCTTACCACAGATTTTACCACCAAATCATCGGGGCGTTCTATGTCGTTTTCTTCAACATATTCTTTAATCAGCTTAATGAAAGGCTTGGCATATCGCTGTGCTTTGGTAGCGCTTACTCCCACTATGTTCGACATTTCGTCGAGCGTAATAGGGTAGCGGATGGCCATTTCTTCAAGCGATGGATCCTGAAAAATGATGTAAGGTGGCAGCTCGTGTTCGTGTGCCACTTCGTATCGTTTTTCCTTGAGCATGGCAAAAAGTACCTTGTCGTAGCCAACCTGGTTTTGGCCTGTGGTAACTACGGCATCGTCGGTTTCTTCTTCAAAATCGTGGTCTATGGCTACTTCAATCGTTTTTGGCGATTTCACAAAAGCCCGCCCTTCGTCGGTTACTTTCAAGGTACCGTAGGTTTCTATGTCTTTGGCAATAAGCCCATCGAGCATGGCTGAGCGGATGATGCTTTTCCAATAGTTGTAGTCTTTGTCTTTGCCAAAGCCAAACATTTTGAGCTTGTCGTGCTCATAAGAAACCACGCGTTGTTTTTTCTCGCCGCGTATAACGTGTATGATGTGTTTGATGAGGAATTTGTCTTTTATTTCCAACATCAACTTAATTACTTGTTTTACTTGTTCTTTGGCATCAAAGCGCTCTTTGGGGTGCATGCAGTTGTCGCACATTTTCACCTTGCCTTCTATGCGGCATTCGGTATCGTCGTAGTCTTCGCCAAAATAGTGCAGGATTCCTTTGCGGCGACAACCTGAACTTTCGCTGAAAGCAGCCATTTCTTCGAGCAGTTGCATGCCCACCTCACGTTCAGAAACGGGTTTGTCTTTTAAGAAATGCTCAAGTTTTGAAAGGTCTTTATAGTCGTAGAAAAGAATACAGTCTGAGCGGATACCATCGCGACCCGCCCTTCCGGTTTCCTGGTAGTAGCTTTCTATACTTTTGGGTACATCATAGTGAATTACAAATCGCACGTCGGGCTTGTCTATACCCATTCCAAACGCTATAGTGGCCACTATCACATCCACCTCTTCCATCAAGAAGGCATCCTGGTTTTTTGACCTCGTAGTTGAGTCCATACCGGCGTGGTATTCAAGGGCTTTTATGCCGTTTACGCGCAGTGTTTCAGCAAGTTCTTCGGTTGATTTGCGGCTTAGACAGTAGATGATACCCGACTGCCCGGCGCGTTTGCGAATGATGTTGATGATTTCTTTAATCGCCTGCGTTTTGTTTTTCTTGGGGCGAATTTCGTAGTAGAGGTTGCCTCTCAAAAACGAGGATTGAAACACATTGGGCGATTTCATTCGCAGGTTTTTGATTACATCCTCGCGCACTTTTGGTGTTGCCGAGGCGGTAAGGCCCATAATGGGCACTACCCCAATGTTTTCAACAATTTGCCTGATTCGTCGGTATTCAGGTCTGAAATCGTGGCCCCATTCTGAAATACAGTGTGCTTCGTCAACCGCTACAAAAGGTATGTGTAGTTCTTTAAGAAAAAGTATGGTTTCTTCTTTGGTAAGCGATTCCGGAGCCAAATACAATATTTTGGTGGTTCCATCAGAAACGTCGCTTCTTACCTGATCGAGTTGTTTTTTGGTAAGCGACGAGTTCATAAAGTGCGCCACGCCATCTTTTCCGCCAAAAGCGCGAACAAGATCCACTTGGTTTTTCATGAGTGCGATAAGGGGCGAAATAATGATGGCTGTACCTTCAGACATGAAGGCGGGCAATTGGTAGCAAAGGCTTTTGCCACCGCCGGTGGGCATTATCACAAAAGTGTCTTCGCCATTGAGTATGCTGCGTATTACCTCTTTTTGTGTGCCTTTAAACTCGCTAAAACCAAAATACTTCTTTAGTGCGCTGTATAATTCTTCGTCTGAAACGTTTTTTAAAGTTTTAATTTCTTCCATTCTGTATAAGGTTCAGATGCCTGATAAGATATTTTAATATTTGTATTCGTATTAAGAATTCATTCCTACTCGTTGAATAAGAAAATGCCTGTGGGTAAAAATAAGATTTTATTCCGTTTAAAACAATTGGTAAAGATGGTTTTCATAAAAAACTACTTTATTGCCATCTGTGCGGGCTTTTGGTATTTGTCTTCGGCTATTTTAATAAACAATTCTCTTTCGTCAAGCGATTTTGCGGTCGCTGCATTTGTCTTTTTCAGCACGGTTTTGATGTACAATTTAGACAGGCTTTTTGGCGATGAATGGCCGCTGGTACGCAGCTTCATTCTCTCAGTTTTCAATAAAAACCACACCTTCCGCAAAGCGCACGCGAAGGTAGCAATCCAAATACTTTTTATTGTCCCTATTTTTATTCTTTTGTTCTATTTGCCCATCGAGCTGTTTGGCAAGATGTTGCCACCGGTTTTGCTGGCCTTTTTCTATGCCTTGCCCATTGGCGCACGTGGCCACCGCATAAGAGAAATTCCTTTTGTTAAAATATTTGTGATAGCCTTTGTGTGGGCATGGATTGGCTCTTTTTGGTGCAGCTACACCCAACCGCAAATGGTGGTACGTCTCTTTTTTGAGCGGTTTTTATTCATCTATGCCATCACCATTCCTTTTGATTTGCGCGATGTGAAAGCCGATATCAGACAAAGTTTAACCACCATTCCTTTGAAAGCCGGCACGCGCTTGTCGCTGCTCACTTCGCTCATTGCCATTGCCGTTATGCTGGTTCTTATTTTTACCGGGCACGGGCATTTTTTGTTCATCAGATCGGTCGCAGCCTCATTTGCCCTGCTGCTGGTGCTGCTTTGGAATAAGAAAAGAACCTGGGTTTATTACTTATTTTTTATTGACGGCTGCATACTACTGGAAGCTTTGGTCATTTTTGCCCAATATTATTGGTAGCAAGTGAAAGGTTTACAAAAAATTATATGGTACCTGCGCGAGTACCTTGCCAAGGAGTTTGTGGCTGGTATGTACCTGTCGTTGGCCTTGTTTTTGGCTCTGGCAATTGTGTTCAACTACAGTGTCAATTTTGAAAGCAGGATACTGGGAAACCAACTGGGAAAACCCGGATTTTTCTGGATGAACATGGCCTATTATGCCGTGCCTTATTTGGTGGGTTGTTTGGCTGTTTCCCTATTCACCCGCAATTTCAGCTATTTCAAAAAGCCAGGCTTTTGGCTGGTATTGGGTGTTTTTTGTTTTGCACTTTCGGGTGATGCCTTTTACAATTGGTACCAACTTTTTGATGTGCCTGCCGAACTTGGATACCTCACCACCAAGCTCACCGCCAAGGTGTTCAGGGTGGCTTTCTATTTGATTCCGCTTTTGCTCTATTTCTTGTTTGTAAAAAAAAGGCGCGGTGGATTTTTTGGACTCACTACGCGCGGTTTTGATTCGCGACCCTATTTGTTTATGATGTTGGTAATGACCCCGCTACTCATTTGGGCTTCGTTTCAACCAAGTTTTTTAAGGGCTTATCCTACTTATGTTTTTGGCATGGCCGAGCGCTATTTGGGCGTGGGCCATTGGGTAACCTTTGTTCCTTATGAACTCTTTTATGCACTCACTTTTATGGCCTTGGAAATTCTTTTCAGGGGTTTTCTCATATTTGAAATGGAGAAATACCTGGGCGAAAAAGTGGTAATTCCTATGGTGGTGGTTTACTGCACGCTGCATTTTGGCAAACCGCTTATGGAATGCATCAGCTCCATTTTTGGTGGTTTTTTGCTCGGGGTTATTGCCCTCCGCACGCGAAGCGTTTATGGCGGTATTTGGGTACACATATTTATAGCCGTGGGCATGGATTTGCTGGCTTTTGTGCAGGAAGAATATAGCTGGGCCAGTGGAAAATTGTAAAAGATGGCTTTCAGACTCCGGCTAACCGAAAGCTTTGTCATCTTTGCACCCTAATTATCGCAAATTTTATGAGCAACGAATTGGATAGTTTTAAGGAGATTATTTCGCATTGCAAAGAGTATGGATATGTTTTTCCCTCTTCAGAAATATATGACGGACTGGCGGCGGTGTATGACTATGGCCCCTATGGCGCCGAACTGAAAAAGAATATACGCGACTATTGGTGGCAGGCTATGGTACTGATAAATGATGATGTAGTGGGTATTGATGCCGCCATTTTCATGAATCCAAAAACATGGAAGGCCTCGGGTCACGTGGATAATTTTAACGACCCCATGATAGACAATAAGGACAGTAAAAAGCGCTACCGCGCCGATGTGCTTATTGAAGACTACATTGAAAAATACCGCCAAAAAATAGACAAGGAAGTAGCAAAAGGCATAAAACGCTTTGGCGAAAACTTTGACGAAGCACAGTTTAGGGCAACCAACCCGAATGTATTGCGCACGCAACAAAAAATAGACGAAGTTGAATCAAGATTTAAAGAAGCAATAAACAGCGGCAACCTGGCCGATGTGAAGCAACTGATTGTGGACCTGGAAATAGCTTGTCCGGAATCGGGCTCTAAAAACTGGACCGATGTGCGTCAATTCAACCTGATGTTTTCTACCCAAATGGGTTCAGTGGCCGACGATAGCGGGGTTATTTACCTCCGTCCTGAAACCGCGCAAGGAATTTTTGTCAACTTCCTGAACGTACAAAAATCGGCCCGCCGAAAAGTGCCCTTTGGTATAGCGCAAACGGGTAAAGCCTTTAGAAATGAGATTGTTGCCCGACAGTTTTTGTTCAGGATGAAAGAGTTTGAACAAATGGAAATGCAGTTTTTTGTTCGCCCCGGCACCGAAATGGAATGGTATGAGCATTGGAAACAAAAACGCATGAACTGGCACTTGTCGCTTGGGCTCAACAAGGATAAATACCGTTTTCACAACCACGTGAACCTGGCTCACTACGCCAATGCGGCGGTGGATATTGAATACAATTTTCCCATAGGATTTAAAGAAGTGGAAGGCATACACTCGCGCACCGATTTTGACCTGAAAAGACACGAGCAGGAGAGTGGCCGCAAACTGCGCTATTTCGATCCGGAGATAAACGAAAGCTATGTGCCCTATGTGGTAGAAACTTCTATTGGTTTGGATCGTATGTTTTTGCTCATCCTTTCAAACGCCTACACTGTAGAGCAACTGGAGCAGGATGGAAAGACTTCTGAAAGAACGGTTTTGAAAATTCCGCCGGTTTTGGCACCTGTGAAACTAGCCATTTTGTCTTTGGTGAAAAAAGATGGCCTTGACGAAAAAGCCATGCAGATTTTCAACGATTTGCGTTTTGATTTTGCTTGTCAGTATGACGAGAAGGACGCCATTGGCCGCCGGTATCGACGACAAGATGCTATTGGAACACCTTATTGCATTACCATAGATTACGACACCATTACTGACAATTCGGTAACCGTGCGCTACCGCGATAGCATGGAGCAGAAAAGGGTGAAAATTGATGAATTGCGGGCAGAAATGCAGGCTGAGCTCAATGTTTCAAAACTGCTGAGAAATCTTTAGTACATAGATAAAACACAGAAGCCATCAACTCAAAATCCTTTGGATATGACTGAGTTGGTGGCTTTTTTTATCGCTTTGTTTTTGGTAAATGCCGTCGTGTCTAAGGTTATCAATCCGCACAAACTCGCTGGCATGGATTATTTCTGAATCGGCAAGGCAAATTCCCACGTGGGTTATTTTTCCCGTCTCATTTTTAAAAAAGGCAAGGTCTCCTGCTCTTTTCTCTTCAAAGGAAATGCTTCTGCCCAATTGGGCTTGTTGGTAAGCATCGCGCGGAAGTGAAACTGCTTGTGTAGCAAAAACCACCTGTACAAATCCTGAGCAATCAATACCACGCAAACTGCGTCCGCCCCAATAGTAGGGAACGCCAAGGTACTGACGGGCTACTTCCAATAGGTTTAATTTTTCGAAAGCTTCGGTTTGTGCTGCTTCAATGGCCGTTAATCTGCTGCCCGGATACAAATTGAGCCTTCCAGTGGCCGTAGGTAAGCTCAGAGGTTTGGATGCAATTGCAGCTGTTTCGCCGTTGCTAGGTTGGCATTCAAAGCCAAATTCAACCCAGCCGGAATAGCCATCATGTAGCAGTGTTATTTTTTTCCAGTTACCCTGTTGTTCCAGTACTTCAAATGCTTCTCCATATAAAATTTCGCTCACCATTTCTGCACGGTGGCTGTTGGTAGCCCGCATGGGAAATGAAGGGAGCGGAAACCGAAAAATAGGCTTATTCAAGGTGCAGGAAGTTCTTTCTTTCCAATAAAACTTCTTCTGATTCGCGGTGGTCAGGGTCATCTACACAGCAGTCAACCGGGCACACGGCGGCACATTGCGGCTCTTCGTGAAAGCCCACACATTCGGTGCATTTATCGGGTACTATGTAATACACTTCGTCTGAAATGGGTTGGTTTTTCTTGTCAGCACTTGTGGTTTTTCCGTTTATTTCTAGTGCTCCTTTCAGGTCGGTACCATCGGCAAAGGCCCATTCTGCACCGGGTTCATAAATGGCATTATTCGGGCATTCGGGGTCGCAGGCACCACAATTTATACATTCGTCAGTTATGATAATAGCCATGGCTGTACAGTTCTTTTTTTGTGGGTGCAAAGGTATTCAATTTTATTGTCACCATTTTTTAAATAAGCACTTGGTGTAGATAGTTTTGCAGCATGAAACAAACTGATAGAATACAGTTGCTCGCTGCCTGCGGTTCGGCCATCAAATCTGATTTGGAAAATAACGCGCTTGACGAATTGTATTTCAGATGCGAAAACGAAAATCCGTGGTTTGTAAAACCTTTTGTGGAGTTTGCCCTGCGGCAGGTTTCAACAAGCTTTCTAAACCAAAGCGAATTGGAAAACTGGGTGGCACCTTATGCCTTTAACCAAAATGAAAAAACGGTGGCTTTGGTGCCCGCAGGAAATATTCCATTGGTGGGACTGCATGATTTGCTGGCGGTGTTTGTTTCGGGTCACAAAGCTTTGGTTAAACCTTCGTCAAAAGACAAGGTGTTGCTAAGTTATATTTTGCAAATTCTCAGCGAATTGGAGCCATCTATTGCCGAGCATGTGCAGTTGAATGACCGTCTGCAGGATTTTGATGCGGTTATTGCTACCGGATCAAATAATACCAACCGCTATTTTGAATACTATTTTGCCAAGTACCCCAATATTTTGCGCAGAAACCGCACCTCAGCGGCTATAATTCCCAATGATACTGCCGAAGAATCGCTTGATGCCTTGTGCGACGATATTGCGCTGTATTTCGGATTGGGCTGTAGAAGTGTAGCCAAACTCTATATGCAAGAGGGTTTTGCTATTGAGCGACTACTCGAAAAAATGGAAAGGTACAGCTGGATGGGAGACCACCACAAGTTTCATAACAATTACATGTATCAAAAGAGCGTCTATCTTGTAAACAGTATTTCCCATTTTGACACTGGCACCCTATTACTTAGAGAAAACGATGCCCTTCATTCGCCGGTTTCTACCCTCTATTTTGAATATTTTTCAGATAAAAATGCATTGGCAGCGATGCTTGAAAAATGGAGAGACGACTTGCAGGTGGTGGTGGGAAATTTTGAAAAAACAGTGGAAAACAGCGTTCAATACGGCTTTTCTCAGCAAACCACCTTGCGCGATTATGCTGATGGCATTGATACGTTGGCTTTTTTGAGCGGCCTGTAACGGGGGTTGAAAACCATCAAAACATCATTCTGAAAAAATTAAAGAAAGTTTGCCCGCATTTGTCTTTATTTCTTTGAAGTTGGTCTCTGAAAACTTGTGGTTTATCCTTCTCTTCCCTGAAAATTAATCTTTAGCCCAGTTTTTGAGAACACGCAGTATCGACAAAGTAATAACGTGAGGTTTCGATAATTGAATAAAATTGAACTTGATGGTAAAAATTGATACTCTAAAAATTAAAATGCTGGGCTTGATGCTGTTGCTCGCAATGGGTGAAACTGCTATGGCGCAGGTGTTTTCATATACCACTCCGTTGGTAGCTTCACGCTCACATGTGATTGGTTATGTGCAAGTTGATCGAAACAATGATTCGCTTGACGTGACTTATGTAGTAACCGATACACCAAGCTGGAGCATAACCAAAACCTATCTACACGTTTCGCCAACCGCCAATGGTTTTCCTGTAAATTCTTCAGGAGTTCCTGATATTCAGAATTTTACCTACAAAACCAACCACGGCAATGTAACATACTACAAATACGACAACATTGATGTAACAGGTATGCCTTATACCTATATATCGGCCAATGCCAACGTTACCCAACAGAGTTCATGTGTAGTTGACACAAGCTACATCAATTCTATTATTCCCAAAAATAAACTGCTCATGCGGGTACAACTGGTTAAAAATCCGGCTTATTTCAAAACCCAGCTTTACGACAGTGGTGGCAACCTCATTTTCAATGATTATTTTTATGGCAACTGTGTGGATTTGACCCACCCAATATCTGACGGGCGCTACTATTTTCCTTATGCCGTATCATCATACAGTGGCAATTCTGCACTGCTTAGTTGCTTGGTTAACCGTCCGGAAAACCTCGATTTGGTAAATTATCTTATCAATCAAGATTACGCTACAAGTTTAGGAGCTACTGGAACAGAAATACAAGCGGCTATTTGGACTTTGCTTGACTACGGCGTACCGGTAAGTGGAGTAACCAACTCGGGTGTAACCTGGAATCAAAGCATAGTAAACGCCATAATTGCCGATGCAAAAGCCAAAGGCGAATATTACATCCCCCCATGCAACGGATACTTTGTGGTTCTTCTGGATCAAGGTTGTAAAACCGCTATGAAAAACGGAACTACTCCAAACATCACAGTGCAACAAAGTATTTTTTGGTTGCCGGTAAACAAACTGCCCACATCATACAACTACAGCTATGGCGAATGTGCCAATGCGTGGGCAAAGGGCAAAAAATTTAACACAGCAGGATGGGGACAGTACTTTCAAGCGAACTAAATAACCACAGGACCATAATGAAAAATGCATTACTTACTTTGTTGTTGCTCGCACTAACCACAATGCGCGGGTTTACACAAACGGGGATTACTTGTACGCAAGAGAACCCCATGATTTGGTACAATACTCAGTACGAGTTAAATACCTTGTCATCAACTTCTTATGTAATACAATGGAAGGACCATGCTGAATACGCCAGTACACCTAAGCACAACCTGAAATCGTACAGCAAAACAGCAAATACCAATGCGCCTACCTTGCTCACCGCATCAATTAATGGCTACAATGCAGTAAATTTCAACAACAATGATTATTTGTACTGTAATCAAGCCAATTTTAGTGCTTCAAGTGCAACAACGGGCGTTCAATTGGCTGATGGGAATAATGGTTTGACCGATGGCGGTTGGCAAATTACCATTTACGCCGTCTTGCGTTTTAACTCAGGTGGTTCCAACTCATTTCTAAGCTACCCTTCAAAAACATCTCGTTCATCGCTTACTGACAGGATAGAGGTAAATAAAGACAAATTCTTTTGGGGAACCGATAGAGCGACCTCCTCATCTTCAAATTTGCTTGCATACAATAGCAGTATAGGAAGCTCTTATGAAATACGTTGTATTTATGCCAAGGTTGACCCCTTTACCGGTAATACAATTTATGCAACATACAAAAACGGCAACCTTACTACTTCAAGTACCATAAGTTCACAACAACAGCTCACATCAACCGAGAATATATCCGGTGGTATCATCAACGAACTCATTTTGGGCAGTGTTTCCGGTACTGACAATGTGGATTTCGATGTTGCTGAAATCATGATTTTTCAGGTGGCTCATGATGTTGATCTTGCAAACGATAGAAATGCAGTAACCAGCTATTTGAGTTTGAAATACGGTATTTCACAAGAAGGCACTACCCCTGCATATACTGATTTTATAGGGAACACAGTTTGGGATTATACAAGCCAATGTAGCTCTGAAGGACAATACTCCACTTATTCTTCTCGTATTACAGGTTTGTTCCGAGCTGATTGTTATGGAGCCATGCATACAAAATCAACCAACGTTGACGCGGGAAGTATCACTAATGTAACCTATTACAATACAGGTACTTCACAGACAGATTTTTCCAACAACAATGAATACTTTTTATACGGTGATAATAATGGTGCACTTGAATTCACCCAATCGATTGATTATACAGCTACCTTGTCAAAAACGCTAGTTGCATTGTCAAGAATGTGGAAAGTGAGTGAAACATCATCTTCGGTAGGAAAAGTATCTTTTGAAGTCGATTTATCTTCAGCCATAGCAAATACCAATGTGGCCAGTTCAGATATTTACGTTATTATTGATTCTAATCATGATGGTGACTTATCTGATGAAACGCCTTTTCAATTTGATACTTGGGACGCCACCAACAGAATTGGAACTTTTGCCAAAGATTTTTCTACCTGCGATGTTTTTACAGTAGCCATAAATTCTACCACACCACTTCCGGTAACATGGCTCGATTTTACTGCCCAAGACAAGGGCAATGCCGTACAATTGGATTGGGGCACCGGTGTTGAAATCAACAACAGCCATTTTAACATCGAAAGAAGTACCGACGGCACCTATTGGGAAGTAATTGGAAGCATGAGCGGACAAGGTGACAAACAAACAAGCACTTACTATACGTTCACCGATAAATTTCCGGCGGTTGGCTACAACTACTACCGTATAAAACAAGTTGACTACGATGGCAACTATAGCTATTCAAAAGTAGAAATGGTTGTTTTCTCCAATGGTGTGTTGGCACAAAGCAATTTGTATCCCAACCCGGCCAGCGAAAAGGTGACCATAGAACTACCATATAATTCCACTTCGGTAGAAATGAGGATTACTGATGTGAGCGGAAACGTTGTGAAATTTGACATATTAAATGCAGAGAAAAATGAAGTAGATATCTCTATGCTCAATAAAGGTGTTTACTTTGTAGAGTTGCAAAGAGAAAAAGGCAAAATGGTACATAGATTAGTAGTGAATTAGTAATGCACTTTTTATATGTGAAGGCGGTCCTTGTGGTTAGGGGCCGCTTTTCTTTTTTATAGGGCAGCGATTTTTTTGCGGTAATGCGGATTTGATGTAAAAGGCAAGTAGTAGGGGTTCACCATTTTCTGTTTTCAACCTACCGAATGCGAATTAAGTCCGCGATGATGGGGGAGGATGGGTGATAAGTGATTGGTGATAAGGGATTGGTGATATGTGATAAGTGATAGGCGATAGATGATGGGTTATTGAAGTCGTAAATCGAACCAAGAAATACCCGAATTATCGCAACATCAAATCAGCAAATTAAAGTAGATTTCGAAATCGCAACGCGATACAGGAATTACTATCATTTTCAAATCTTCAAATCTCCAAATTTTCAAATCATCACATCATCGCATCAGCAAATTAGCACATCAGCAAATTAGCACATCAGCAAATCAACATTATTTCGTTTTTCAACTCAAAAGATTGCGGATCAAGTCCGCAATGACGGAAGTTTTTGTGGTGCCCCGTTGGGGCTTTTGGGTTAATGAAGTCGTAAAACGAACCAGGAAATACCCCAATTACCGCATCCTCGCATCAGCAAATCAAAGTAGATTTTGAAATCGCAACGCGATACAGGAATTTCCATCATTTTCAAATCTTCAAATCTCCAAATTTTCAAATCATAAAATCATCGCATCAGCAAATTAGCACATCAGCACATCAACATCATTTCGTTTTTCAACTCAAAAGATTGCGGATCAAGTCCGCAATGACGGAGGGTTTTTATGGCGCCCCGTTGGGGCTTTTATTGGGTTAATGAAGTCGTAAAACGAACCAAGAAATATCCCAATTACCGCATCCTCGCATCAGCAAATCACAGTAGATTTCGAAATCGCAACGCGATACAGGAATTTCCAT
>WGNN01000030.1 GCA_016124515.1 bacterium | reverse complement strand
TTTACCCTTTAGTGTATGCCAAGTGATGAGGTAACCCTGTTTTCACATAAAATTCCCTTCCGCTTTCATAATTGGCAGTTTTGTTCTCCCATTCTGGTAGAGTTCCGGTTGAGAATATTATGACGACACAAAACCCGCTCAAACACATAGCCTTTAAATGTTAGGCAGTAGGCAGGAATTAACAACACATCTTTGAAATTACTAACTTTGAAAAGTGAGACCACGATTGTACATTGACACATCAGTATTTGGAGGATATTTCGATATTTAATTTAAAGAACATACAAAACCACTTTTCGAAAGAATTAACAACCATGACTTCACAATACTTTATTCAAATATTACTGAGGAAGAGTTGACAAATGCACCTGAAAGAGTTAAAAAACTGGTTATAGACTTAAAATCAGATTGGACTGAGTATCTTGAAATCACAAATGAAGCCATAGAACTTGCAAACGAATATATCGCTGAAAAAGTCGTTGGAAGAACCAGTTTCACCGACTGTCTTCACATAGCTCTGGCGACAATCAATCGCGCCGACTTTCTAGTTAGTTGGAATTTTAAACATAGTGTAAACATGGATCGAATAAGAGGTTATAATTCCATCAACATTAAAAATGGATACAAACAATTGGAAATTAGATCACCCAGAGAATTTATAAACTACGACAATGAATAATAATAAAAAACACAAGGAATTTGATGCTGTAAAATACATGAGAGAACAAAGGGATAAATTGAGCGAAAAGCTTTCTAAAATGAATGAAAGTGAAATTATCGAGTTCTTCAAAAAACTTTCAAATCAACGGAAGATAAAGCCCAGTGCTTAACAGCAAGCTCAGAAAAAGGATGCCGATTCTATAATTGGCCGCAGTTCACTCACCGCAGTTGCATTTCTTTTCTTTCATTAAATCCCACGCTTCAGACTCTGGGAAAATAAAAGCAATTAAGATCAGTTTTAAATTCAAACCTACCAACGTGTAAAAACCCCGGATTTTGTGCTTTAAAACCGATGTCGTTACCCTGTTTTCACATCAAATTCTTATCCGCTTTCATAATTGGCTGTTTTGTGCTTGTGCTATTAAGGTTTCTTTTAAAATTTTGAGTCCTTCCTTGCGGCAACCTTTTACCCCCCATTTCGTAACCTTGTAGTTTCATAAGCATGAATTTTAGCATTCACATACTGGGCAGCAGCAGTGCTGTACCTACCCGCGACCGAAACCAAACCGCCCTGGTGCTTGATTTGGGTGTAAGAAGTGTGCTTTTTGATGCCGGTGAAGGCGTGCAAAAGCAAATGATTTTGCACAATATAAAACCCCATAAAATTACCCATGTGGTAATAAGCCACCTGCACCCCGACCATTTTATTGGCCTTATTGGCCTGCTGTGCAGCTGGGGTTTGCTGGGCCGACACCAAAAACTTTGCATAGTGGCGCCAAAAGGCTTGCAGCAGATAATAGAACTACAACTTGAAACTTCGGGCATTGTGCTGCGCTACCCCTTGCAGTTTGTTTTGCCCGGCCAAAACGACAATGATTTGGTCTTGGAAACGTCCGGTTTTAGCCTGCGAAGCTACAAAATGAAGCACCGCATAGAATGCTATGGCTACCTGCTTACCGAGCGTAAACACGAACGCCGCCTTTTGCCCGAAATGCTGGAAGGTGTAAACCTGCCTTACGAAGCCTATCCCGTATTGAAATCAGGCATGGACTATACCCACAGCGATGGCAAAGTATATCGCTACCTGCATTTTACCGACGACCCGCCCAAGTCGCGCTCCTTTGCCTATTTTACCGACACCACCGTGCAGCCACATTTGTCCACCTATTTGCATGGGGTTGATTTGCTCTACCACGACAGTACCTTTATGAGCGAAATGGATGCAAAGGCAGTGGAAACCGGACACTCTACCACCACGCAAGCAGCAGAGTTTGCCGCCTTGGCGAGGGTGGAAAAACTGATATTAGGGCATTTCTCGAGCCGATACGGTTTTTTGAAACCATTGGAAAACGAAGCCCGCAAGATTTTTGGCGAGTCATATCTTGCCATTGAAGGACAAATTTTTGAAGTACAAAACACCTGATATGCGTAGAAATTTTTTGCTTACCGCAATTGTATTCGTATTATTTTCAGCAAGTTCGTTTCGCTATGCGCCCGCCGAGGGCATGTACCCCATCAGCTTGCTCAATACCCTCGATTTTGCCCAAATGGGCATGAACCTAAAGGCAGAAGACATTTTTAATGAAGAAGGCAATGGTCTTATCAATGCAATTGTCAACATCAACGGATGCACTGGTTCGTTCATCTCAAAAAACGGTCTCATACTCACCAACCACCACTGTGTATTCAGCTCGCTGAAACCCCACACCACTGAAGAGCACAACTACATGCGCGATGGTTTTTTGGCTGAAGAAACGAGCTACGAACTGCCCATGAGTGGCTACAAAGTGCGTATTATGAAAAGCTATACCGATGTTTCGGCCAAAATTGTAGCTGGTATAGGCGCCATAAAAGACCCGCTGGCCCGCGATGCCAAAATAAAAGAAAACATGGCCGCGGTAAAAAAGAAGGAAGAAGCAAATTTTCCCGGCTTTGAAATTGAAATCTCAGAGATGCTGGCCGGCTCGTCATACATACTTTTCCGCTACGAATACCTTACCGACATTAGATTGGTATATGTGCCACCGCGCTACATTGGCGAATTTGGCGGCGAAACCGACAACTGGATGTGGCCACGACACAGCGGCGATTTTTCGTTTGTGCGTGCCTACGTAGGCAAAGATGGCAAACCCGCTGACTACAGCAAAGACAATGTGCCCTACCACCCGCAGCGCTACCTGCAAGCCGATTTTAATGGCGTGCAAGATGCTGACCTCGTGTTTATTCTGGGTTACCCGGGCCGCACCTACCGCCACTATCCTGCCGAGTTTATCAACTATATGGAAAGTGTGCAAATGCCCTACATTTCAGAATTGTGGGATTGGGAAATACAACAAATGGAAGCCCTTACCAAGCAAAGCGAAGCCTACGAAATAAAGTATGCCACGCAAATAAAGCGTTTGGCCAACACCATGAAAAACTACAAAGGCAAGTTGCAATCGCTTGACAGAATAGACCTATACAAAAAGAAAAAAGGTGAAGAAGAACTGGTGAAACTCTTGCTGGCGGGTCACCACAACGACGATGCTGAACAGTTTGCCTCTACGCTTGCGGAACTCAACAAACTCTACGACCAAATGATAGCCATAGGCGAAAAACGCTTTTGGTACGGACAACTCACCCAAGCATCAAACTACGCTGAGCTGGCAAGTTATGTGGCCTCTTATGGAAGCCTGACCGAAGAACAACGCAGCAAGGAAACACGCCAAAAATATTTGCAGGCCATAAGACGCTGCTACAGGCAATACGACGAAAATCTTGACAGCTTGTTTGTTGGCCGCATGCTGCGCGATGGCAAAAAATTTGGCATTGAAGGCCTTAGCGAAGCCATGGACGGCATGGGCGCAGGCAAGTTTGTGAGCAAAGTGTATAAAGGCAAAATAACCGACTCGAGCTACGTGATAAAACTGATAACCAAAAAGCCCGATAAAATAAAGAAAACCAAAGACTTGCTGGTGCAAATGCAATACAAACTGGCCGCGGGTCAAAACCATGTAGCACAACAGTCAACCGATATTGACGCAGCCATAAGGGCCTTGCTGCCTATTTATGTAGAACTGAAAATGCGCGCCAAGGGCGATCAATTTATTCCTGATGCCAACAGCACCTTACGTTTTACCTACGGCACAATAAAAGGCTATACGCCCAACGACACCTACATGCCGCCGGTAACTACCGTAAATGGCATACTTGAAAAAGCAGCCAAAGGCGGTGAATACGTGATGGAAGATGCTTTGCGCGAAGCCATTATGAACCATAATTCGGGCGAGTTTTACAGAAAGGAACTTGGCTCAGTACCGGTGAATATCCTTTACAATACCGATACAAGTGGCGGAAACTCCGGTAGCCCCATTCTCAACAAAAACGGTGATTTGGTAGGTCTCAATTTTGACCGATGTTTTGAAGCTTGTGTAAACGACTTTGCCTGGGACGACTCCTACAGCCGCTCCATTGGGGTTGACATCAGGTATATTTTGTGGGTAACCCAATATGTGGGCAATGCCGACCATTTGGTAAAAGAAATTCGCAACCTGTAGTGAGACATTTTATATTGGTAATATCTCTGTTTTTATTAGCCTTTGCCGCCAAGGCCGCTGATAGCAGCTATACGGTGGTATGGAAATTTGGCAAAATATATTATTACAACACCAAAGCACAAAACTGGCAGGTTCTGGCCTCTACCGACACCGTATCGAACCAAAGCAAGGTGCGCATGGGCCATACTTGTTACCTGTTGTTGCATTCGCCACAGGGTTATTTGGAGTTTACCCACTCGGGCACTTACAATATCGGCGATTATAATGGCCGCATCAAGCAACTGATGCCCTTAATTGCCGACTACGAAAAGCTGGCCGCCGACTCGTTAATGGCCGTATCGAATAGAAAAGCTTCGTTTTACAAAAAGTCTATTTTGGATGCGCAAACCACGCCCGATTTGGTGAGTATGAGCCCAACAGCCACCGTGGTAACCGAGCGCGAAATAGAGCTGAAATGGCGCCCGAAATCCAAGGGACTCACCTTTGTAAAAATTTACCATTCAGAGTCGAGCGTATATTTCTACCGCGAGTTGCTTGAAGACAGGATAACCATTGACCTGGCCGAACTGCACATGCCCAGCGACCGCTGTTTGTACTGGACCGTGACCGACAAAGCATCAGGATACACGAGCACACCACATTGCATTTATTATCTTAATTCGCTCGAATCATCGGTAATAGATATTGATGTGTACCATTTTAATGAAAACCTGAACCTTGAAAAATCGGCCTTTCACAACCTGATGATGGCTTTGTATTACGAAAAAAATAATATCATGTACAAGGCCGAAGCTTGCTATTTAACAGCTTTGGCCCTGGCAAGTCATGCAGAGCGCTACAAAGAGCTTTATTATAATTTTCTGGAACGACGAAACACAGTAAGCATTGACTAAAAAAATAACCATTGCCATTGACGGCTATTCGTCGTGCGGCAAAAGCACCATAGCCAAAGGACTAGCCAAAGCCTTGGAATACACCTTTGTTGACACCGGCGCCATGTACAGGGCGGTAACTTTGCACATGGTGGAGCATGGAATTGAATCCACTGATTTACAGGCCGTTAAAAACGCTTTGAAGCAATTGAAAATCACTTTTGCATACAATGCAGGCCGCGGCGCCTCTGATGTGCTGCTCAACGGTAAAAATGTGGAAAACGAAATTCGTGAAATGCGCATAAGCAAGCAAGTGAGCAACTATGCTGCTATAAAAGAAGTGCGCGAGGCCATGGTGGCGCAACAACAAGAAATGGGCAAAAACGGTGGCGTGGTAATGGATGGCCGCGATATTGGCACGGTTGTATTTCCGCATGCCGAGTTGAAAATATTCATGACCGCAAGCCCCGAAGTGCGCACCGAGCGGCGCTACAAGGAATTGCTGGACAAAGGAGATACTATAAGCAAGGAAGAAGTGCGCGAAAACCTGGCAGAAAGAGACCATATTGACTCAACCCGCGAAGAGAGTCCACTGCGCAAAGCCGATGATGCACGCATTTTGGACAACTCAAACCTGACTATGGAAGAGCAATTGGCGCTTGTGCTTGGTTGGGTGAGGGAAGTTTAGAGTTTAAAGGGTAATTAAAAATTGAAAATTAGGGGCGGAGTTTCTGGTTCTTACGGTCTGAAGTCCAAGGCCCAAAGTCTAAAAAGTCCACTGACCAATTGAAAATTAAAAACTGCAAATTGAAAATTGGCATGTTATAGTTTCAGGTTTAAAGTATTCTTTGACAATCTTTAAACCCCAATTACCTTAGCTTTTTCTCTATAAAAACAGCTAAGAAGCTCGGACGCCACTCCGTGGCGTTCCGGATAAATTTCAGAGCACTCTGTGCGGAGTGTTTGACACGATTTGTCATTGCTTTGTCCAAAGTCCAAAGTCCACTGACCAATTAAAAATTGAAAACTACAAATTGAAAATTAGGGGGTATTAGAGTTTAAAGGGTGAAATTTAAAGTTTAAAGTATTCTTTGTCAATCTTTAAGCCCCACTTACCCTAATGTTTCTCTACAAAAACTGCTAATAAGCTCGGACGTCACTCCGGGGCGTTCCGGATAAATTTCAGAGCACTCTGTGCGGAGTGTTTACCACGATTTGTAATTGCTTTGTCCAAGGTCCAAAGTCCACTGACCAATTAAAAATTAAAAACTGCGAATTGAAAATTGGCTCGTAAGAGTTTAAAGTTTAAGATTCAAAGTTCAAAGGGGTAGTAAAAATTGAAAACTACATATTGAAAATTAGATCGAAGTTTCTGGTTCAAAAAGTATAGCATTGTTTTACAATCGATTAAACTCCTTCCCCGCGGGGAAGGCCGGGATGGGGCGAAATGGGATTGTGAGTTCAAATGAGAGAAGTTTAAGGTTTAAAGTATTGTTTGACAATCTTTAAACCCCACTTACCCTTAATATTTCTCTATAAAAACAGCTAGGAAGCTCGGACGTCACTCTGTGGTGTTCCGGATAAATTTCAGAGCACTCTGTGCGGAGTGTTTGCCACTAAGTGTTGTTGCGTTGCCAAAGGTCTAAAGACTGGTGACTAATTAAAAATTGAAAAATGCAAATTGAAAATTGGCTCGGAAGAGTTTAAAGTTTAAGATTCAAAGTTCAAAGGGGTAGTAAAAATTGAAAACTACATATTGAAAATTAGATCGAAGTTTCTGTTTCAGAAATTATAGCATTGTTTTACAAGCGATTAAACTCCTTCCCCCGCGGGAAAGGCCGGGATGGGGCGAAACGGGATGATGAGTTCAAAGGAATGAATAAAATAACCTATGATGGCATTACAGGTTCAATTACACTGTTGCGGTTGCCTTCGGTATCGAGAAAAGAAACGTATTTGCCGGTGCCTGGAATGAAATGTGGCTCACCTAACACTTCTCCGCCGTTTTCATCAATTCTTTTCATTACCGCATCAATATCGTCAACACCAATCACCACGGACGGAAATTGGTTGGGCCAATCGGGTTTAAAGGGAAAAAGACCGCCATTGATGGCACCCGCCGGCGCACCTTTCTTGGCATCGGTTTGGGCGGTGGTGGCCAGCAGGTAATTATCCATTTCAGGACCGAGCAACTCCATTTTCCAACCAAAAGATTTTTCATAAAACCGCTTGGCTCTTTGGGCATCTTTGTACGGCATTTCAAAATGAACTACAGGATACATGGTATTATTATTTAATGGTTATCAAGTTTTTATTATGGAAAAGTTACTGCTCTTTTTTGCTCTGCCATGCTGCTTCCAGCACGGGTAGGTCTAGTTTGCGCATTTTAAACATCGCATCAAACATGGCTTTGTTTTGGTCGGCGGTTCCGGTTTTCATCATTTCTGAAAACCGCTCGGGCACCAATTGCCACGAAAGACCAAAGCGGTCTTTGCACCAGCCACACATGCTCTCCTCTCCCCCTTTTTGGGTTATGGATTGCCACAAATAATCTACTTCATCTTGGTCCTTGCAGCTTACAAACAACGAAAACGACTCGTTGAGTTTAAATTGCGGTCCGCCATTGATGGCCATAAACTGTGTACCTTCCAACTCAAACTCCACCACCATAGGGCTCGCTGTGGTTATTGTAGAATTGTTGAAAAGGCTGCAATAGAATTCCGCTGCTTCTTTGGCTTGTGTGTCAAACCAAAGAAATGATCGTATTTTTTGAATTTTTGCCATGTTATTATTTTTCGCGACAATTAAACATCCATTGCACACCAAATTTATCGATGCAGCTTCCATAATAATCGCCCCAAAACATCTCCTGTAGCTCCGTAGTTACCTGCCCCCCTTCCTTCAGTGCGTCAAAAAGGCGGCGTGTTTCGACCTTGGTATCGGGTTCCAGATTTATATGCACATTATTGCCTTTCACCAGTTTAAAACCCATTGATTCACAAGCATCTGTCCCCATTAATTGGTGTCCGCCCAAAATTGGCAACATCACGTGCATCACCAGGTTTTTGTCTTCTTCGGCCAGTGGTGGCTGCCCTTCCTGCTCGGGTACATCGCCCATTCTCGATATATTTCCTTGAAACTCAGTTTGAAATACTTCACGGTAAAAATTAAAAGCCTCTTCAGTATTCCGGTCAAAATTCAAATAGGTGCTTACTGCTGCCATAAAATAATTAGTTTTTGGTTGATGCAGCAAATCTAAAGGCAAAAAACTGCATGCAATAGGTGCAAGTTCGACAATATGGGTGGTTGATTGCGACAAGTTGTTGGTGTATTTTCGTGAGTAAATAACCACCTTATGAAGCACATTTCCATACTTATACCCAAAGGTCAGTTCAGCATTGTGAATATTGCCGGGGCTTATCAAATATTCAATTGGGCAAACGACATGTTTTTTGACCATAGCAGAAAGCACTTGTTTGAGGTGGAATTTGTGGGCTATCAAAAACCGGCCAATGACGCGGAAGGTTATTATACTATTACGCCGGGGAAAACCTTGCACGAAATAGCAAAAACCGACATTATAATAATACCGGCGGTGCATGGCGACCTGAAAACATCTATAGAAAACAACCGCGAAATGACGCAATGGGTAGCCGCACAGCATGCCAACGGTGCCGAAATAGCCACCTTTTGCATTGGCGCTTTTCTATTGGCCGATACCGGTATATTGAACGGAAAAACCTGCTCAACCCACTGGGGACATGCCAAAGAACTACAGGAAATGTTCCCTGAAATAAAGGTTCAGGCCGAAAATATTGTAACAGCCTGCGATGGAATTTACAGCAGCGGCGGTGCTTATGCCTTTACCAATCTTATTATTTATTTGATTGAACGCTATGGAGGTCGCGAGTTGGCTATAATGACAGCTAAGGCATTTATGATAGATATTGACAAAAACAGCCAATCGGTTTTTATGATGTTCAACGGCCAAAAAGACCACGGTGATGCCTTGGTGTTGAAGGTGCAAAACTATATAGAAAGCGCCTACTCCGATGCCCTTAGCGTAGCCGAACTCGCCAGCCACAATGCCACCAACCGGCGCACGCTGGAACGCCGTTTCAAGAGTGCCACGGGCAATTCAATCATAGAATACCTGCAACGCGTACGTGTGGAAAAGGCCAAGGAAATACTGGAAAAACCGCACCAAACCGTAAGTGAAGCCATGTACCAAACAGGCTACAACGATTCAAAAGCTTTCCGTGAGGTTTTTAAAAAACTGGTGGGTTTGAGCCCCTTTGACTACAAGAAGAAATTTGTTCGCGCGGAGGTGGTTTGATGATACTTGTCCATCCGGGTTTTATTTAACCTTTTACTTTATTCAATCGCGCTGGGTGCCTAATCAATCATTTTCAAGTCAACACCATCATATATGCCAATGCCATTTTGCGATGTGAGGAACACGAGGCGGTTATCTATTGTAAAGGTGAGTTTTTTGATAGACATAGATAGTCCAATGGCCAAGGGTTCAGAATCCCACAGTAAATTCGGGTTAAAAAGAAATTCAACATGTTCAACATTTCCTTCGCCATTATTTGAAAGCGAGGCGCGAAAAAAACCTTCTGAAGTGGCAAAGTATATATTATTATCCACCGCATTGTAGGCCCCAGGTCCTACCAAAATACCTGGATACCAGGGATCATGTTTTGCACTATCAATAAAATCTTCGCTGTGATAAATATTCGTAGCTTGTTGATTATCAATTCTAAAAATATCGCCGGTGCACATAAAATGCATTACTCCTGAAGTTATAAAAATATGATGACTACTATCTTCGAACACCGATTTTGGATAAAGTAATCTAAAATCCAAGCCATCAAAATCTGAACGCAATGCTTTTCTTTTTCGGGTGTCAAAAATTTGAACAGAACCTCCAAATTCACCGAAACTTTTTATCATCCAAATCCTATCGCGTCCGTCAATAAAGGAGTAATTGGGCATGTCAAAATAACGGTATGTCCTTTTTTTAAAGAAGTGCAAAAATTGGCGTGATGTGATGATACCGTTCGGTTCATGCTTAAAACTGCCCCAATACTTGTCTTTTATCGGATCATAAACCGCATAGTGAATGATAACGAATATCTTGTTATCAGAATTAAAAAACATATCATAAATTGAATAACTCACCTTTAACTCCAGATAGGGTTGCAACGAAAAGTCCTCCTTATTAATCTTGAAAATTTTGCCCATTGATGTTCCAAGAAAAATGTCACCACTCCTGTTTTGCGCAATGGCGGTAAACTTTTTGATCGTATCGCTTTTATATATTTTTGTCAACTCTTTTAAATTCCAAACAATGAGTTGGCCTTCTGTATTCAGTGCGTAAATATTTGTTGTATCAAGCAGCATTTTTGTGAAGTTCACACCTGATTTACCAGAGCCATCATTTTTTGCAACACTTCTAAATGGAATAGTTAGCATGCATAATATAAGGATGTGATATTTTATAATGCGAATGCTTGCCATTTTGATTTATTAGATTTTATCTTTCCTTTCCTTAGATTAATTAGCCCACCGCTCATATAGGCTCGTTGTCTTAAAACGAAGAACTTAATTTCCATGGCGATAGTATTCTCTATTTACCAACAATAGCTTGAGTTCCTCACACCAAAATCCACTTTCACATGCCAAGGCCTTACTTGCTGTCATTTCCTGTTTCAACATATCGTATTCATTCTCGGTAAAGGTGCAATTTAATACTGCATCATCGCCATGCAATTTTATTATTGCTTCATTGAAAGCTCTATAAATCAATAGAAAAGCTGCGAGCTGATGGATGGAACTGTTCATGAAATTTGACGAAAAATTCTGCTCATGATCCAGCCACACGATTTGATCATTATGTTTGGTGTCAATTGCGATGGGATTTCCACTGCCGTCTGAACCAATTATTAGGTAACTATCGTCATCCGAAGCCATTGTATCATATTGCAGCGCGAGCGTTGAAATCCGGTCATAACTACTTGCCGAATCACCGACAAAAGTTAAAAACGGACTTGCTTCTTCAGGTAAACCGGCAATAGTCAAAAAGTCAATCGTGTTTTTGTTCAAGCCAAAAGATTGGAGTTGATCAACTTTGATGGGCGATGTACTATCCCCGTTTTTTGTCCATTTCAATTTGAATTCTGCTGCTGTCATCTCCGTGTTCTTTGGTAAGGTTTAATTCGGAATACAAAATTCTATGCTTCAATAAATAGTCAAATGAATCGTCTTGCTTCAAAAGTCAATTTTTCAGTTGTAAACAAACATAAACTTAAAATCGCGAAATAAGATTTCGGTTTTCATAAATGAAGCCTTTGCGCTTACTCCTGATGACTTTGTTATTAATTGTTCATGGACTTTTGTACTGGAAATCTTTTTTCTAATGAAAATCGCGACAATTTCGTATTGGCCCTTAAAGGCACATGAAAAAACAAGCATTTAATTACAGACTATTCTTTCATAAAGTACTTATAACTACGTTTAGAATTTTTAGCGCGTTATAACAAATTTTCTCTTATCTCGCAATTAGCCATTCAATTCCAAAATCCATTGATATACTGTATCCTATCTTACTAACTAAAAATCAGATATTTTCATTTTATTTTGCTTTGGATCAATCCTACCGATAATTGTTGGAACTGAAGATACGCTCAACTCAAAATTAGGTCGTAGCAATATATGCTCCTGCGCTCCCACGGGCAAATATTTGTCGTCAATCTGTTCTTGTTCAAGCTCAGCCAAATAGATGAGTTGTTTGGCCAAGGACAACAAACCTAGTGGATTACCGTGAATTAAGACTTCGATATCGTTTGTGTTGTTGCTCTACGTATCGTCTTCACTGCAAATTGCCTTAATTTCAAGTTGACCTTCAATTTCATATCCTTTGATGTGTCTGTAATTCATTATACATTTTTATTCAATTTTACGTCAATTTTCCTACACTTACCCCGGTTTCATAGTTTAAATTGGTTTGGTCATGAACTACCATGTCATCTTTGTTCAAACCCTAGTAATGCCCTAAAAATGTGCAGTAATAGCAGGTGGTAGTGCATAAGGCAATTGCCCCAATTGAACCAACATACTAATTGCACAACCTATTTCCGTTTTCATCATTTTGATAGCCTAATAAAGGTGAGCAACAAACTTCACGAATCATTGCAATGGTTTGCCCTTGGATAGGAGTTTTGCAAGCAGTTCTGCTATAAATTCCATCAAACGCTGAACCGAATAGATCTTTGGCAAACTGCTCAAATTGCTGGTGCCTTTAGCCAGCGGCGGTTTAAGGGAGGCAGGTGTTATTCCAGTAGCCAAAGAAATCCAATCCATTTTCAAATTATTACAGAAAACCTTATGTGTTTGTTTTTAAAGATGTCTTACCTTTCGGAAAAAGGAGGATGAAACCTTGGAAAGATTCTTAAAGCGGTTCGCCCGTTTAAATCCCAGATCATATACAGGACATTTGGTTGCGTCACCCCATCGGTCATCTGTGGTGCTGTTTAGATGACTCGTATTGCGATTGAATCCACTTTGCTGCATAAAAAGAGACGTATTGTCAAGGGTAATGCCCGTATAACGAAAAGCTGCCACATCAAAGTTATTTTCAAAATTGCAGCCTTCTATCTGTACACGGAGTATTCTTTCCAGCAAGACACAATCCCCCAGTTTGCTGTAATCGCTTGCCACTATTACATTATCGGTTTCCTTTTTAAAATCACAGTTGATAAGGTTGAGAACTGGTTGGGCAGGTTGGGATCTTCGTTCTCTTTAAGGTAGTCGTGCAGGTGTACATCCAGAAAATTATCAAGAAAAGTGCAGGCATATAGCTCAACAATACCACCGTCATACGATTCAAGTGCTGTGCCCCCGTGCCAGCTTCCGGGACTGGTTTCATACTTCATAATGTACCTGATGGTGCAGTTCTGCATGATAAGTACGCCATGGGCCATATTATAACCCCCGAATTCTGAGAACTGTGGGTTGGTTGGGTCATAATTGGTCCGGTAGTAATTCATTTGTTGTGAAGTGCCATCACCTTCAACCTTTATCCCTTCAAATCCTTTAAAAAAGCCGCCATATTATCAAGGGCAGGTTCTAAAGTACAGTTTTTCATCACGAGACGCCCGCCTGCTTCTACAGTAATAGATCCACCGTCACAATCAAAATTGAGGTCCAATCCGTCGATAATCAGGGTTTTCCCGGCGGCAACTGTTATGCATTTGATTGTAGAGCCTGTGAATGGTTTGCTCGTTGATGTTCATGTTTCAGTGTTTGAAGGGTCTGTTACAGTTTTACAGCTGCATTGGGCAAATAGAGAATAGGGCACAGTTAAAATAAGTGCCAGAACTGAAAATTTTAAGAATTCCATAAGTTTTTGTTTTTAATAGGCCATTCCCTAACCATGAGAAATGAACCTAACCGTTAGTAAATCAGGCAACGGTCCAAAAACCTATTCAAAACCTCTTGTGCTTATATAATTACAGTTTTAAAATAAATCAGAGCTACCATGCCTTTTAAATTCAATCGAAATATAAATTTTATTTTCAAACAACACACAATTGTGTGTTGTTTTTTTTCAGTTCTGTACACTTCAAAAGTTTTGATGAACTCCGAAACATCCATTCTGAGGCCATTGGCAAGTTGATAAACAACAGCCAATGACGGCTCTCGAAGTCCTCGCTCAAGAAAAGATATGTGATTCGTATGTAAATCACTTGTCTCCGCAAGCTTTTCTTGACTCATGCGCGATTCTTTGCGTATTTTTCTTAAATACAATCCAAATTCCGGTTGCAACTTCACGGTCGCAACATCAAGCCATTGAAATCACTAAACCACACACAGACGTGTGTCTTATGTAACGAATTGCAATACTTGTCGATAGAAACCTGAAATTTTTAGTGACCCTATTCGTGATGTCGCCTTCCCACTATCTTCGCTCCACCAAAATTTCGCATCATTGGCTTATCCTACCGCACAAGTTGAGCAACAAGTAAAAAGCATTCCTGAAAACCCGGGGGTTTACCGCTACTACAATGGCGAAGGTGAACTGCTGTATATTGGCAAGGCAAAAAACCTGAAAAAAAGGGTCTCCTCTTACTTTACCAAAAACCAAACCGACTCCGCACGAATCAGGCTCATGGTTGCCAAAATCCGCAACATAGAGTTTTCGGTGGTCAATACT
>WGNN01000156.1 GCA_016124515.1 bacterium | reverse complement strand
CTATACGGGATAAATTGCATTGAAATTTCGGGGGCTTTTACTTTATTAGATTGGAGAAGTGTCAGTTTGAATGATTTGTGGTTGACTGCTCATTAGATTTCTCGCAGGCTCGAAATGACAGAAAAAGCGTCATTGCGGACTTGATCCGCAATCCGTTGGGTTGAAACACCGAATGTTAGAATCTACTGATTTTAACCATAAAAAAGCCCCGGCTTGCAGGTGCAGGCCGGGGCAAAGCATCGTAACGATTATGAGGATTGGCTGAGAACGCGATTATTTATTGAAGTCGAGTATGCGCAAACCTACTTGGAAGGTGTAAAGCTGTGGAGCGGCATTTTTTTGGAAAAATTGTGTGAGCGGATAATTGGCAAAAAATGTAATGCTTTTATAACCTACCCGCACAATGGCATCGGCTCGCAATGGATTCAGGTTGTAGTGTCCGCGGTTGTTTATTTTGCTTTCGGTGCCGTTTACGCTGAATTTTTGTTTTACACGACTCAGTATTTTAAAGCCACCTTCTACACCAAATGCTATGTGAAAGCTTTTGTCGTGGTGCAGGCTGGTATTGAATTCAAACATGAGCGGCATGGTTAGGTAGGTAGCGTTTAAGTTGTTCTTTTTGAATTTGTTGCTGCTCTGTGTGGCCCATGTTGAATCTTGGTTAAACTGCAAATTGGTGGGGCCTTTGAAGGCAAAGTGGTTGAAGTTGAGGCCAAGACCGGTTACCAAACCACCGTAACCTTTGAAAAATGGAAGTTTTTCTTCTAAAAAATTGAGGTTGGCAAAAAGTGAACGGCTATAATCCAGGTTGTAGGCCTTGTTTTCCATTTGCAGATTTTGTGTTGATTCTGACAAGGCGTTTACCCCCATTTCAAAACCCGACCAGTGTGCAATTGATTTGTCGGTATTTGCATCTTTTGGTGTGGTAATGTTGTTTTCATCTTCCTTATTTATTATAACTACAGATTCTCCGTCATTTCCTTCTTTTTTTTCAATTTCCTTTTCTATTACTACTGTTCTGCCCGCTGTGTCCACAGGTTTTTTAAACGAATCAGGTAAGTCGTTTATGGATATTTCGCGGCTGCCTTCAGTAGTTATTATCAAAACTTCTTTTCTGCCTAAAAGCAATTTGGTGGTGTCTTGGGCTTGCGCCATGAGTGCGGCTGAAAAACAAATGCCAAGGAGTAGGATTACTTTTTTCATGATTTTGTTATTTAACAGGTTCGTTGTGATTATGATTTGTTGTTGTGTTTGGCTGTTATACGCGCTGCCCTTTTTAAAGTTACAACCGGACTGAAAAAAAAAATGAAAGAAATTTATAAATGCCTGTATAACAGTGGATTAAAAGTTAATATTATTCTGAATTCAACTTGTACTTTTCAACCACTGTTGGTGTTTTTTTGTCAAAAGTTTTGGTGTTGGCCGATTTTTTCGCAGAGATTAATTTGGGTGGGAATTTTTAGCCTTTATTGGGTGCAAAATTTTGCTTCGAATGGTTTGCCAGTGGCTTGATAGAAATTATACTTTTGAAGCCAATAACGCCTCGTTAGCCTTGTGAGCCTGCAAAAACGAAGGAAGTATGGATCTTACTTAAATACGGTCAAATGTTGGGGGGAGGGCTTGCAGTGGGTGGCACTGCAAAAAGAGTTGAGCTTATCGACGTTTTTTAACGCTTCTTGAAAAACCGAAGTTTCCAATTCTGAAAGTGTAGGTCACTCTTTCACCTTTATTTTTTTCGTCGTAGTCCGATTTATTATTACTGGCTTTTTTTACCTTGCCGGCAAAGGCGCGGGCAAAATCACTTTCGCGCAAAATACCATCGGCTGGGTCTATTTCGCCCAAAACATTTTCTTTAAACATCAAACCGGCAAACTCCCAAATACCCACCGTTCGCAGGTTGCTTGCCGGGCTCGCTTTTGGACTGCTTAAGGTGTCCATTTGTTGATTTATTATCGCGAAGGCCATTTTCAAATTATTGGTATCAATAACTTCGGGTGTTTGTACTTCAAGCTGTTGCAACTTTATGGGTTCAATTTTTTGAACTTTATAGCTAACAGCCAACTGCTTTGCGGGAGCATTCAAAGGTTCGTTATTCTCATCTGCATCATTGCCCGACAAATGCGCTACTTCGTTTGTTTGTGGATTTTCTGTAGCTAAGGTTTCTTCTGCTGCGAGATGCTCAGTAGCTTCATATTCAGTTTTTTTGGGGCTGATAATTTGTTTTTCAGGCGCAACTTTGGGGCCTACTGCCACCTGTGTTTCAAGTTGGTTGTTGGTAAACAAATAAACTATGGCAAGCAACAAAACAGCCGCTGCTGCTGCATATTTTACCCAAGTGGGTATATAGAGTGCAGGTCGTTTTTTGAGTCGGTTTTTATTGGGAAATGTAAGGTGCTCATCTAATGGCAGACGGGTTTTGCTATAGAGTTGTGCAGTTTTTTCAGCCTGAGGATGTAGTGCCAAATAGGCGTGCAACTGTTGCCTGCTTTCGGCATCGAGCGTTCCTTCAAGATCGGCTATAATAAAATCGTCAAGTGTAGCCTCGTTGATGTCAATTGCTACCTTCTTATATAATGTGGCTTTTGCTTCAAATGGAATTGTATGGGCAGCAAGTTCAGGTATTTCATCCCATTCGTCCAAGTCTTCCTTCAGCTCAGGGTGTTGTGTAAGAAAGGCTATTAGGATTTCCTTTTCCACGTGGCACAGGTTTCCTTCAAAATAATCGAGCAGCCAAGCTTCGTAGTTATGTAGGTCTATCTGTTTCATACTACTGCTTCAAGGTTGCCAATATATTTTTTAAGTGTTTTGCGTGCTCTGAAAATGTACACCTTCACCTGACTCTCGTTCAGGCCGGTTATTTCGCCTATTTCTTCGTAAGAATAACCTTCGTAGTCGCGGAGCATGAGTACTGAGCGTTGTATTTCCGGTAGGGTGGCCACCGCTTTTTGCAGCACTTCGTGCAAGTCGCTAAAACTGTTTTCGCTCACGAAATGGTTTTCATTCATTTCTGTGAGGTCGGTTATTCTTCGGTCTTTTCGCAGTACATCTATCATGGTGCGGTAGCCCGTTTGAAAAAGGTAGGCTTTGGCGGTATCGTTGCTAATCTCGTCAACTTTCTTCCACATTTTTTCGAATGTTTCTTGTACAATATCCTGCGCGACATCGGTATTACGGATGTTTTTTACAACAAACCGATACAGGTTGTCGGCATACATATCAACCATTTTATTGTACTCAGCTGCGGTCATAAGGTTACCAATGCGCGTGTTACGTGCGGGGTATTCCAAAGGTTACACCTTCACTCAAAAAAAAGTGAATTTTGTTCGGAAATTGTATTAAAGCATTGAATTACAACGGGTTGTGGTTTTGGTTGTTTCAAAATCCCGTGTCGCCCCATCCCCCGCCTTCCCCGCGGGGAAGGAGCTGGATTGCTTGTAAAACAATGCTTCACTTTTTGAACTGGCAACTCCAATCCAATTTTCAATTTGCAGTTTTCAATTTTCAATTCGCCTTTAAACTTTGAATTTTTCCACTTTAAACTCAAGATTCCATATTCAATGCCTACCTGAGGTTGGTCACTTTTGTGTGGAGTTCGTCGGCAAAGCTGTGCAGGTATTCCGGAATGGCGGATGTTGAATTGTCTATGATCCAGAATTTGTGGGTGTTTCCTTTTTTGTATTCCACATACATGCCCCCTTGGTCCACACAATCGGGGCAGCCCAGGGTGCTTTCTTTCTCATTGAGCAGCTCTTGTGGAAATTTATCCAAAAGGTCTTTGGTTGCTTCAAATTTGTCGTTTGAAAGCTTCTCAAATTTGCCATCGTAAAAGTTGCTGCGGTCGGGGTAGTTGTCGTTTCGGTCTTCCCACAGGTTTTTATGGTCTATTTTAAATATTTCTACACACAACTCTCCACCTGCACACATGCCATAAAAAGTGCCGAAAACCAAATAATCGGCTGTGGTTGTGGATGGATCTTTTTGGCAGGATGCGGAGAACAAGAAAGTGAGTGAGCAGAGCAATATGACAGGTTTCATTGGGTGTGTTATTTTATTGCCCTACAAAAGGAAAGCGGGCAAAAACAGTTGCATGGTAGGCTGCATGGTCCGCATTTGATGGCTGTAAATTTCACAAATCGCCGTTTTCGATTTGCCAAAGAGTGTAAGCCGATGCATAAGTGGTGTCAAATTTTTTCAGGCACTTGCAACCCTCGTATTTTAGTCGGGTCAATAGGAGCGTAATGATTGTAGAAGCACCCTTTGAGATAGCACATGCCGATTTGGTGGAGCGTTGCAAGCAAGGAGATGAGCGCGCATTTCATGAAATCTACCGCTTGTATTCGCGTGCCATGTTCAATATATGTTTGCGCATGATGAATAGCCGCGAGGAGGCGGAAGACCTTCTTCAGGATGCTTTTACATCGGCATTCAAAAACATAAACAACTACCGTTTTGAGTCAACCTTTGGCAGTTGGCTCAAGCGAATAGTAGTAAATAAGTGTATAAATGCACTGACCAAACGCTCGGTAGAATTGGCCGAACTAAACGAGCAAATAACCAAAGAAGAAGAAATTGAAGACGAGGGTTCGGGCAACCTGCTGTACGAAGAGCTGAATGTAGATGGCATAAAAGCCGCTATTACACAGCTTTCTGACGGCTACCGAACCGTGCTGACCTTATACCTGCTGGAAGGGTACGACCATCTGGAAATTGCTGAAATACTGGGCATTACAGAGTCCACTTCCAAAACACAGTATTTGCGTGCCAAAAAGAAATTGAGAGAAATTTTAATTGCGAAAGGATATGAGCGATAATCTTGAAAAATTTGTGAAACAAAACAGAGCTGCCTTCGATTCGGAGCTGCCTTCTGCACGGGTTTGGCAACAAATAGAAAAAAATACCCTGCCCGATAAGAAAATAAGAAAACTAATAAATATTAACCGAAAATTTGTTTGGGCTGCTGCTGTAGTGGCCCTTTTGGCGGTGGCAACCATTATATACCAGGCAACGGAAATAAGCAGCCTGAAAAGCAATCAGGTGGCTGTAGAAATGCCCGAAACAAATCAATTGCCGCCCGAATTGGTAGATCTTGACAAAATATATGTAGCGCAAGTAAGCCATACTTTTAAGCAACTCAACGATTTTCCGGAAGAGGCAGGAGAGCTGCGCGAAGAACTGCTTGAACTTGATGTGGAGTTTGATGAACTGCAACAAGAATTGGGCGCCGAGGTGGGACGCGAAGAAGTATTGCGTGCCATGATAGAAAACTACCGAATAAAACTGGATTTGCTGGAAGGTACACTTGAACATTTTAAACGATCAGAAAAAATAATAGAAGATGAAGATAATATTGAACTATAACATATTGCTGGCCATATTGCTGCTGTTTGCCGGCAGCACCGCCAAGGGCAATATGTATGTGGAAAAAAGCAAAAAGGTGCGCAAAGCTTATCCTGCAAAAGAGCAAACCGAACTTGAAATCAACTCAAAATATGGTGTAATAAATGTGCAACCCTGGAGCAAGGATTCCATGGTGTTTAAAATAACCATAGTAGGACGCAGCAAAACCGAAGAATTTAGTCAGGAGATGATAGACGATACCGAACTGAATTTTTCTACCCTGGGTGATAAAATAATTCTCAACACTTCGCTCAACGATGAAGGTGCTGCTATTGTCACCACTTTCAACAAAGTTGCGTCTAATATATCAGGTTCAAAATCAGAGCTTAATGTCAATATCAATGTGTTTATGCCGGCAGCGAGTGCTATAAAAATTGCCCATAAATTTGGTGATATTATTATAGGTAGCAGGAGCGGAAAAATAGATATTACAACTTCGTACAGCGATGTGAAACTAGGGGAGGTAACCGGCTACACCAACCTGAACCTGAAGTTTGGCGACCTTAATGTGCAGAATGTAAAACGGCTGAACCTTGATTGCGAATACGCCAATGTGATGATTTTTAAAGCCGATAATGCGGATATCAACAGCAAAGGATCCAAAATAAATTTTACCGAAGTGCAGCGCTTGAGGGCACGTACCAAACGCGATGACTATACCATATACAAGGCGTTGAGCGTGAATGCCGACGGCACTTACAGCAATTTTGTAATAACCGAATTGCGCGAAAGCCTGAACCTGAACGGGAAGTACGACGACCTGACCATACACAGTGTGCAGCAGGGTTTTACACAAATAACTATGAACTGCGAGCGCTCAAATGCCAATATGGGTTTTATGAATACTTGTCAGTTTTCTATTGATATTAATTTGGAACTTGGCGATTTTAACTACACCGGAATGGCCATAAAAGTAACAGAAAGCGAAAAAGCCGAGGAAGACAGCGTGCAGTATTACGGTTACGTGGGCAGCAATGCAAAACCCACCGCTGCAGTAGAAATATTTGGAAAGGAAACCGATGTAAATTTTATGGTGCGCTAATCAGGCCAATAGGAATAATAGCAGCACAAGCAACAAAAGCAACGATATGCTGACCAAAACAAACATTCTTTGACGTTTTTCCTGTGCTATTTCTTTCGCTAATTTTTCTTTAAGGGCGGCTTTTTCTTCGTCGCTTAGAGCGGGCGATGAAAAAGATGTGCCATCACCTTCCTTGTGTTTGAAATTGCGACCTAACACATTATTAGCCAATCGTCTGTTGCCTCGGTTGTGACCTTTGGCATCTGATGAAAATCCTGCACCACCTGTCATACTAAAAATGGATAAAAAAACATGATTAATCTAATGGATAAGTACAATAAAACCAAGCCAATAGCCGAACCTGTCAACAGTCTAAGCCTGTCTATTCTTCGGTCTGTTGCTATGCGTGTATAAAGTTCGTTGCGCCTTTTTATCTTGAGTGTTTCACTTTGCTTTATGCCTTTTGGGCCCCGAATTTTCTCATGATTGAGTCTGTTTTTCAGAGCACTGTGGGTAAGCCTTCTGTTGTGTTTTGCAAGCTCACTTTCTTGCCTCAATCGCGAATTATTTACATTGTAGCGCAAGGGTTTATCTTAGTTCAGTGTGGGCAATTTAAGGATTTGTGATTCATCCACCAAAAACTACTTTTTGTTAAACCACGAAACGGTTTTTAAGTAGCCAATCGCAGGCCAACCTACAGTCTTAATGCTATAATAGGATGAATTTCTGAAGCTATAAGCTACTAGCTCTAATTTTAAACCGTAATAAAAGTTAGATTTACCGAAAAAGTGTCGGTACCTAAGGCCAATATTCCCCATGTCGTAATAATGCGTGTTGTACCAACCATCCACACTATTGTAACCTCTATATTGCCCGTAGAAGCTGAATACTTGCAAGCCTGAGAATGGATGTTTGCCACGATATAAATAAGCTCCTAATGCAATTTTAATGTTGGGGCTATAGATGAATCTATAGTCAACTAAAATTGATTGCCATATAACTCCCATACCGGCACTAGCGGCAGCTTCAAGATAAACCCTGTTTTTATACATTACGCCGAAGTTGAGCCTCGTCTGAATGAAATCGGCATAAGCGTAAGTCTGAAATTTATGGTCTGTAAACCAGGTTTTCGACGTGTTTTTTACTTTCAGGTTCTGTGCAAATGATGTGTTTGAGTTTAGTACAGCGCTTGATAATGAAACGATTGCGATAATAAGGCAATTGATTTTCTTCATGTTGATCTAATTTTCTAAACAAGTTTAGGTAAAAAAATTGAGTAGCCACATCAATTAAAACTATCCTATTTGTCTATTTAACGGATAAACAGTGAGGGTAACTGACCAGATCAAACGAGTGTAACTAACTTTCTAAAGTTTCGGAACAAATTATAATATGACTCGCTACAAGCTGATAACAGAAAAACCAATGGTTTGGCAAATCAGCAAACTCACCCGTATATTCCTGCTGAAATAGCCCTGTATTCATTAATATGGGATTTTTTTATGCAGTTAGGATGACTCTTTTCTTTTTAGTGGAGAAATAATTGAAATTCCGACGGGGACAAAAAGCGGTATGCTCCCACCTTGGCGGTACTTAACAAAACAATAACCTACTTCAAAAAAGTGAAATATCTTTCAAAAACGACTAATACAGCACAAACTCTCACTTTTGGCAACCTAACTCAAAATCGAACGAAACCATCCACTTGTTCGCGCAGCAGGTCCAGGTAGTTTTGGCTCAGTTCGCCTTCTTTGTTCAGGTGCTTTTCTATGTGCAGCAAGCGGGGTTTCATGGCATACACGTGCATACCCAAGTAGTTGAAAATATCGGTTAAATGGCTCAATGCCAGTGCGCTGCCTTGTGTGCCGGCAGAGTGCCCCACCAAGGCTGCTTTTTTGTGCTTGAAACTTGATGGGTAGTCAAGTCCGTCAATAAAGGCTTTCAATACACCCGGAAACGAACCATTATATTCAGGAATAATGAAAATAAATTTGTCGCTGTTGTTTATGAGACTTTGGTACGAATTAAATACTTCGTCTTTATTAGCATTATCATACAATGCAGTAAACAAAAAGTCAGGGGGCAATTTTTCAAGGTCTATCAGGTCGGCCTCAATATTTTTGGCTGCCAATAAGTTGCGGTATATGCTGCCCAACAGGTATGAGTTGGCACCTTTTCGGTTGGTGCCTGATATAATGGTATATTTAGTTGTCATGTGCTGATATTTTATAGGCTATTCCGCCATAGCCTGCACCCAATTGGTTGCCCGAGTTGGTAACTCCAAATCCGGTGTAGCAGGCCAGTGTGCCATAGAAATTGCCTTTTATTTGCGCAAACAGTTTGGCGCCGCAAGCCACATAGCCCTTGTTGTCAAGGTACAAACCGGTTTGTTCATAGCAACTTTTTATATGTGTGCCATTTTGCATGCTCACTACATAGTTGGCATCGGCTATCAGCCAGGCGTTGCGCCAAAGTTGGTAGCCAATTTGCGCATTGCCCACCACACTTTCTGCATAGTGGTTAGATCGGGCGCAAAACCCCGAACTCAGTTGCCAATACCATTTTTCCAGGCCTTGCCCAAGCCACAGCCCGCCGGTAAATGCGCTTCCGTTAAAATCGGTTTGCAGACCTTTTTCTATGATGCCGCTTGAAAAATTGGGTTGGTATGTGCCGTAAACCGACCATGCCACGCTGCCGTTTCCCAATTGGTATTTCAGGGTAAGGGCCGGATTTCCGGGTGCAGCCAACCTTCCGCTCGCTAGTAGGTTGCTGTAGTCTTTTCCCGCATCGGGCAATAATTCCACCCCAGTTGCAACCAAATTGTAGCTTCCGTTAAAAACCGCTGAAAGCTTTTGGCTAATTCCGTATTCGGCATAAAAAAGCCAATTGCTTTCGCTTACCTTGCGGTTGAGCTGCTGTGTCACGCTGTTTTGGTAGTCGCCTGCAAACCTGCCTGTCCAGCTTTTGGTGGTAAAACCCGCTTCAAAAAAGGCATTGCCTTTGCCGGTAGCCCAGGGTCCACCTGCAAATAGTTGATTAACAGTGGCTAATAGCAGTAATATGGTGATTGCAGGTTTCAAGCTTGTGTTGTTTTGTTGGCTTACAAACTTCTGCAAAACAGTTTTTATAGCCATAAGTTCAAATTGATTTAGTCTTGGTTCGTTGCTAAAAAATGAGGCGGCTTCGCGATTTGTCAGGAAATGCGTGAAAAATACTTCCAATGAAGTGCCGAAACGAGCCTGTCACAAAAATTAATTGAAGCAATTGAACTACAAAAATTGTTGCCTGCTACGCGCTAGCAGTCAGGTGCTTTGTGCCATGCCCATGCCGTGGCTAATGACAAGAACAAGGCATTTGCCCAAAATAAACAGCCAACCCTGCGTCAAGTCAAAAAACCTTTATTTCCTTTGTGCTTTAATGTTTTTCAATGGAAGTTGACAAGCGACTAGCGAGCAGAGTAAACCGGCTTACTGAATCTAAGACCCTGAAAATGGCGAGATTGAGCCGTGAGTTAAAAGATAAAGGCGTAGATATTATAAGTCTGAGCCTTGGCGAACCCGATTTTGACACCCCCCAATTTATACAGGAGGCGGCTATTGATGCCATGAAACAGGGCTTCACGCATTATCCACCCGTGGCAGGCTATCCCGATTTGCGCGAAGCCATAGCCAAACGCTACCGCGAGGTGGGCATGCAGGTAAGCGCCGCAAACACCTTGGTGAGTACGGGAGCCAAACATTCCTTGGCCAACCTCATTATGTCGCTCATCGATTTTGACGACGAAGTGTTGATACCCGCACCTTTTTGGGTTACCTATCCTGAACAAGTGGCCTTGGCAGGCGGTATTGTGAAAACCGTGAATGCCGGGGTGGCACAAGACTACAAAGTGAGCGCGCAACAGCTTGATGAGGCACTCAGCGAAAAAACCAGGATGATTATTTTCTCATCGCCATCAAACCCTACCGGCAGCGTTTATACCGAAGCAGAGTTGAGCGAGATGGCGGATGTTTTTAGAAAATATCCCAACCTTATTATAGTTTCAGACGAAATTTATGAGCTTATCAACTTTACAGGTAAACACCATTCCATTTCAGTTCATAAAGATTTGCACGAGAGATTGGTTATAATAAACGGCGTATCGAAAGGCTATGCCATGACCGGTTGGCGCATAGGCTACATGGTGGCACCTGAATGGATAATAAAAGCCTGCGAAAAAATGCAGGGACAATTTACCTCAGGAGCCAATTCAATTGCCATGAAGGCTGCCAAGGCCGCTCTTGAAGGCAGCGATGAATCGGTAAAACTTATGTTGGCCGAATTTAAAAAACGCCGCGACTTTTTGCTTGATGCCCTTGCCGCAGAGCCACGCCTTAAAATGAATAAACCCGAAGGAGCTTTTTATCTTTTTATAGATGTTAGCGACTTTTTTGGCCTTAGCGATGGCGAAACAACCATACATACAGGCGAAGACCTTATTATGTTTTTGTTGGACAAAGCCCATGTTTCAATGGTGGAAGGTGATGCCTTTGGCGCTGCCGAATGTATTAGAATTTCGTATGCCGCCTCTATGGAGCAACTTACCGAAGCGGCCAATCGTATCCTGCAAGCACTTCAGAAATTAAAATAACATGACCGCCATAAATATCAATGAGCTGTTTGAGCAGTTCAATACCAAGAAAGTATTGATAATAGGCGATGTGATGATTGATGCCTATTTGTGGGGAAAAGTGGACCGTATTTCGCCCGAGGCTCCCGTGCCCGTAATAGCTGTAAAGAAAAAAGACTATCGCTTGGGCGGTGCGGCCAATGTGGCTATGAATGTAGCCAACCTGGGTGCAAAACCCATGCTTTGTTCCGTAATAGGCAACGGTGCCAATGCCGATCTGTTTGTAAGGCTGCTGCACGAATCGGGTATTTCTGAGGAGTGGCTGGTAAAATCGCACGACCGACCCACTACTATAAAAACGCGTGTGATTGGCGGACACCAACAAATGTTGCGTATTGACGAAGAAGTAACCCACGATCTTACCGACGCCGAGCAGGAAAAACTAACACAAGTGGTGCGCAAAGCGGTGCACGAGTGCGATATTATGGTTTTTGAAGATTATGATAAAGGAGTGCTCAACGAGCCTCTCATCAGTAGTTTTATTGAAATGGCTCATAAGTTGGGAAAAACCATTTTGGTTGATCCCAAAAAGAAAAACTTCTTGTTTTACCGCGGTGCTACGGTTTTTAAACCCAATTTAAAAGAGCTTCAGGAAGGTTTGAAGCTCGATTTGCCCGCCACTTTCGATTTGCAGGCCGTGAGCACAGCCGCCAAAAAACTGCGCGATGTTTTGCAAGCCCAAACCGCTATGATTACCCTTTCGGAGCATGGCGTTTTTATAGGAAGCGACAACGAAGAACACCATATAAACGCCCACAAGCGCGATATTTTTGATGTGTCAGGTGCAGGCGATACGGTAATCGCCATTAGTGCGGTACTGCTGGCCTGTGGTGTGCCACTGCGCTATGTAGCCGAAATAGCCAATCTGGGCGGCGGTCTTGTTTGCGAAAAAGTGGGTGTGGTGCCTATTGACAAAGAAAGCCTTAAAGCCGAAGCACTGAAACTGCTCTAATTGCCCAATGGTATTTAGCAGCGTAATATTTCTATTATACTTTCTGCCGATAGTATTAGCGGTCAATTACCTGCTTCCGGCGCGTTTCAGAAATTATTGGCTTCTTTTCAGTAGCTTGTTTTTTTATGCCTGGGGCGCTCCTGATTTTGTTATGCTGTTAATGGGCTCAGTGGTAGCTAATTTTTTTGCTGTAAAAGCCATGCACCAAAGCCACAAGTTCAACAAAATATGGCTTGTGCTCTCGCTGACCATCAATGTGGGCTTGCTCATCTACTTCAAATACTTCAACTTTTTTGTTGACAATATCAATATTCTGCTCGCCCAAATTGGGGTACAGCCAATGGGTTATACCAAAGTACTCTTGCCAATTGGTATTTCTTTTTTCACTTTTCAGTCGCTCACCTATACCATTGATGTGTATAGAAAAGTGCATGAACCACTGCGCAAACTGAGCGATTATGCCTTGTATATCATGTTGTTTCCGCAAATGATTGCCGGCCCCATTGTACGTTTCAGCAGCATAGCCGGCGAGCTCGTTTCGCGCCATACAAGCCACCAACAGTTCAAGCAGGGCATCCACCGTTTTGTTATTGGTTTGTCTAAAAAAGTGCTGCTGGCCAATACTTTGGCTGAGTTTTCAACCGAAACGCTTTTGCAAAATGGTGCCGAGCTGAATGCTACCACCGCATGGCTTGGAATTTTGGCCTATACCTTTCAGATTTATTTCGATTTTTCGGGCTACAGCGATATGGCCATCGGTTTGGGCAACATGTTGGGCTTCACCTTTCCCGAAAATTTCAACAATCCTTATGCATCAAAAAGCATCACCGAATTTTGGCGTCGCTGGCATATAACCCTCAGCACCTGGATGCGCGACTACCTGTACATTCCGCTGGGCGGAAACAGGGTGGGCTCCAAAGGACGTTTGTATTTCAACCTGGCTTTTGTGTTTATTATTTCCGGACTTTGGCATGGGGCTAGTTGGAATTTTATTATTTGGGGAGCCTATCACGGTTTTTTTCTAATTATTGAACGACTGTTTCTGGGGAAGATTCTCAAAAATATACCCGCGGTTTTCTCAGTATCATACGCCTTTTTAGCGGCACTTGTGGGTTGGGTGTTTTTCAGCATCGAAAGTTTTGGCGAGGCGGTCAATTATATTTCTATCATGTTCAGTGGCTCCTTTGGTTTCAGCGAATTGTTGCTTGACCGTAAGTATATTTTTACACTTATTATTTCTGCTGTATTTGCTTTTTGGCTGTATTTGCCACATGGTGCCAACTTGCAAAACTGGTTCTTTGGTGCCAAATACCGCCTTTATCCATCATTGGCTATGAATGTGGTTTCGGTGGTTTTGCTGCTCATTAGTTTTATGCATTTGGTGGCTTCGGGTTTCAATCCATTTATTTATTTCAGGTTTTAAATGGCAGCAGCAATTAAAAAATATGGATTTGTAGCCCTGTTGGCCTTGGCGGTATTGCTGGTATATGTGCAGCAGCTATTTGGTGTATTCACAGAGCCCAAATTGCCCAACGGCCCGCAAAAAACAAATTATTCGTCGCCTGATTTTGTGGGAGTTGCTTCTGGCAAATGGCAGCAGCAAACCAATGAGTACCTGCGTTTTCATTTTGGGTTTTTCAACTCGTTGCTTTTGAACTACAGTCAATTCGATTTTTCGCTTTTCAGGCGTGCTCATGCCCGCAATGTGGTTATTGGCAAAGAAGATTACATGTACGAAAAGGATTATATAGATGCCTTGTATGGCTATAATCTGGTGAGCGACTCGGCTTTGGAAACAAATATGCACAAACTGCAAAAAGTATATGAAGCACTACAGCAGCACCAAACGCAGCTGTTAGTGGTTTTGGCGCCGGGCAAAGCTTCCTATTTCCCCGAATATATTCCCGACCGCTTGAAACCAAAGCACCGCGTGTATAGAAATAATGTTTCGGTTTTTGATTCAGCCTTGCAAAAGGTGCATATTCCTACGCTCAACCTCAACCGATGGTTTATTGAGCAAAAAGGCAAAACACATTTTCCATTAATGGCCAAAACAGGTATTCACTGGACCGTTTTTGGAATGGGGCAGGCCATTGATACCATTATAAAAACCAGCGAATTCCTCAGCCATAAATCGCTGGGGCACATACAATACAATAAAATTGATAGCAGTACCAAAGCACAATCAACCGATGATGATTTGGAAAGGGGGATGAACCTGATGTTCCCTGTAAATGATGAACTATTGGGTTATCCTCAATATTATTATTCGCCTGCAAAAGATACCGCTAAAGCCTTGTTGATTGCCGATAGCTATGGCATGGGCATGTTGCGTCAAGGCATGCTCGATAGCGCTTTTACCGATGGACAATTTTGGTTTTATTATAAAATGCATTTTACGCGGGCCAATGCCAATTCTGAAAAAGTCAGGTATTTGGATAGGTTAAAAGAATTCAATCAAAGCGATATAATTATTCTTTTGGCCACCGAGGCCACTTTGCACCGTTTCTTTTATGGATTTATTGATGATGCCTACGAACTATATTATCCTGATGATGAAGAAGTGCAGGCAAAAAATGCGGAGATAGAAACCATCATGCGCCAAATTGAAAGCAATAACGAAGCTATGCAGCGCTTGGCTGAAAAGGCAAAAAGAGAAAAGCAAGCTGTGGAGCTTATGGTGCGTACCGAGGCAGAATATATCTACCGTGTCAACCACGGATTGGAATAATATCGTCCGGTCAAAACTATCTTTGCAGCAATTGCTTACTACCTTGTCGCTGCACCTTCGTGGTGTGGAGGAAAGTCCGGGCAACACAGAGCAGCACGCTTCCTAACGGGAAGGCTTTGCCGGTGCGAACTTGCAAAGACGGCCAGTGCAACAGAAAATATACCGTCTCGATGCATTTCGGGATAAGGGTGAAATGGTGGGGTAAGAGCCCACCGCGTTTCGAGCAATCGAAATGGCAGTGTAAACCCCGTGCGTTGAAAAACCAAATAGGTCACACACTTCAGGCTGCTCGTCTGAGTGCTGTTTTGCAGACGGTGTGATGGGTAGGTTGCTAGAGCCTGCAAGTGATTGCAGGCCAAGATAAATGACAAGGCACGACAGAACCCGGCTTACAGGTAAACAATTTCAGGGGCTCGAGCAGCCCCTTTTTTTAGGCCAATTTTTGCTGCTGCCTCGCATATTTTCTGCTTCAATGGGCGCGGTTCATTTGGCTTGGTTTAATTTTCCCACCAAATTTTTTTCGCATGAAATACTCAAATCAAGAAATACGAGAGCTCACCGATTTGACCCAACAGTTGCTGGCAAAAGAAGCGTTGCAAAAGGCTGATATGCCAAGCTTGGTGCAGGCCATGCAGTTTCATGAATACCGCTACTACGTGTTGAACGATCCGCTGGTAACCGATTTTGAGTACGACAAGCTTTATACCGCGCTTAAAAAATTGGAAGCGGCTCATCCTGAAGCAATTTTACCCGATTCGCCTACACAACGCGTTTCGCCCGATTTGATAGATGGATTCAATACGGTGGCGCATACCGTACCTATGTTGTCGCTCGACAATAGCTACAACGAAGAAGATTTGTTCGATTTTGACAAACGCCTCAAGGATTTAACCGAGGAAGAAAATATAAGCTATGTGGTAGAACCCAAGTTTGATGGTTCGAGCATAGCCATTATTTATGAAGACGATGTGCTTACCCGCGGTGCCACACGTGGCGATGGCGTAGAAGGGGAGGACGTAACCCCGAATGTGAAAACCATTCAATCTGTTCCTATTAAAGCAGCTTTTGCACAGCACGGAATCAAGAAAATTGAGCTGCGTGGCGAAATTGTTATCCGCCGCGATGTGTTTCAGAAAATAAATGAATTGCGCGAGCAAAAAGGTGAAAAATTACTGGCCAATGCCCGCAACTCTGCTGCCGGAGCCTTGCGCGTAAAAGATCCGCGCGAAGCACGGGCCCGTGGACTTGATGCCTTCATGTACCAAATTGGCTATGCGGTTGATGCCGATGGCAACGATTTGTTGCACAGCAAGTTTACCAACCACCACGACAACATGGCTTTGTTGGCTTCACTGGGTTTTAGGGTGCCTTTGGCCGAAAGTGGTTTGTGTAAAAACATTAGCGAGGTGGATGCTTTCATTAAAAACTGGGAAGCCAAAAGAGAAACCTACGAGTACGATACCGATGGCATGGTGATAAAGGCCAACTTGCGCGAAGTACAAGACAAAGCGGGCTTTACGGCGCACCACCCACGTTGGGCTATTGCTTTTAAATTCAAGGCCAAGCAGGCAACTACCAAATTGCTCGATGTAGAATTTCAGGTAGGACGCACCGGTGCCATTACACCCGTAGGCAAGGTGAGCCCAACCCAATTGGCGGGAGTTACCATTTCATCTATTTCGCTGCACAATGAAGATATTATCAGGCAAAAAGACTTGCGCTTGGGCGATACCGTACTTATAGAGCGGGCTGGCGATGTGATTCCTTATGTGGTAAAAGCTATGGAAGAACTGCGCGATGGAACGGAGCAGAAATTAGTGTTTCCAACTGCCTGTCCGGTTTGCGGCAGCGAGGTGGAAAAGCCCGAAGGCGAGGCGGTATGGCGTTGTGTGAATGCCGAATGTGAGGCACAGGTGGAAGAACGCATGATCCATTTTGTATCAAAAGACGCCATGGATATTGATGGCATGGGACGTGATATTGTGAAGCGCTTTTACGGTTTGCAATTGCTCAAGTCTATAGAAGACATTTACCACATGGATTATGATAAAGTGCTTGAATTGGATGGTTGGGGCGAAAAATCGGTGGAGCGATTGAAGAATGGAATCGAAGAGTCGAAACAGCGCAAACCTGAGCGATTGCTATACGCCCTGGGCATACGTCATGTGGGGCTTACCACCGCCAAAACCCTGATGCAAGCTGTTGAAAACCTGTTTGATTTGGCCAATTTGAGCATGGAACAATTGCAGGAATTGCCCGATGTAGGACCCAAAGTGGCGCAAAGTGTATATGACTTTTTTAAGGTTCCTGCCAACATACAAATGCTTGAGCACTTCAATGAAATTGGCTTACAATTTCAAAAAGAAGCCAAGCCCGCCGGCGAAAACAAATTAAACGGAAAGACTTTTCTGTTTACCGGAACCCTGAACAAAATGGGGCGCAACGAAGCCAAGCAATTGGTAGAAGATAATGGCGGAAAACTCATCAGCTCAGTTTCAAAAAACCTGGATTACTTGGTAGCCGGTGAAAAGGCAGGTTCTAAACTTAGCAAAGCACAAGCCATAGCGAGTATAAAAATAATAACTGAAGACGAGTTTTTGCAAATGATAGCTTGATGACACATTCACAAACTGGTGCTATTATGAATGGTGCCACAAGATGTTATTAAAGCTTCAATTGACGATATAAGAAATAAAAAAAGCCCGATTCTGTAGAACCGGGCTTTTTTATTGATAATTGGATTTTCTAACAATTATTCACCATCACCTTCTCCTTCGGTGTCGCCTTCTCCATCACCTTTTTCTTCTTCTTCAAGAAGCAGATCCGGGTCAACGTAAATTTGGGCGTCTTCTTCCAACGTTTCTTTTGGAACGTAGTCGTAGTTCAAAATCTTGATTTCAGTACGACGGTTTAGTTGGTGAAGTGCTTCAAACAACTCTTTGTTGTTTTGGAATTTGTTTATATAAGCTTCGGTAAGTGTTACTGTATTGGTGCTGTTTTCATCACCGTTTATTACATATTTACCATTAGGCTTTTTAATCAATGGGTTGTTTGGATCATTTACTTTAATGGTTTTTGGTTTGTACTCTCCATAACCTTTGGCTACAAAGCGTTCGCGTTCTATACCTTTAGATACCAAATAGTTAACGGCGGCGTCAGCACGTTTTTGTGCCAGCTTTTCGTTGTATTCGTCAGAACCACGCGCGTCAGTATGCGAACTCAACTCCATTTGGGTATAATAGTGTTCTTTCAAAATAACAGCAAATGAATCGAGCAAGTGGGCTGCATCAGGATATCTGATTACAAAGCTGTCGAGGTCGTATTGAATGTTCAACTCAAATACAGGACGCATAGGAGTAAGGTACATGTCGCGGTCAAAATCCATTGAAACGTAATAACCATAAGTGCTTACAGTTGGGTCTGTATCATCAAGCTGCTCATAGCGCTCTTTGTAGGGGTGCAATGAGTAGTCGGTTTCAGGATCGAGTTTCATAAAGTAATAACCCACTTCATTGGTATTCACAAATACTTTGGTGGTATCGTCAAAATTGGTGAGGGTTACCTTGGCATTTGGTATCACTTCAGTTGTCTTCTTGTCATACACATAACCGGCCACTGTAAAGTTGAGCGGCACTACGGTAAACGAGTAGATATTGTCTATACCTGAACCACTTCCGCGGTTTGATGCAAAGTAGCCGTAATCACCGGTTCTGCGGGTTTTCTTTTTGTCGCGTTCAAAGAAGATTGAGAAATCATCGCCTGATGAATTCATGGGAGCGAGCAGGTTTTTAGGTGCCGACCATTCGTTGCCACGTCCGTAGCTCACAAAAAGATCGAGCCCACCAATACCGGGATGTCCGTTTGATGAGAAATACAGCGCATTGTCGTAAATGTGTGGATACATTTCGTCTTTAGCTGAGTTTACTTGCGGACCAAGGTTTATAGGATCGCTCCAGGTTTTTGATCGTTTTACATAGGTACACATCCAAATATCATATCCGCCGTATCCGCCGGGCATGTTGCTGGCAAAATACAGGGTTTGTGCATCTTCAGAAAGCGAGGGTTGACCGTAAAAGATATGTTTTGAAGAATCGGTGCAAAAAGCGAGTCTTTCAGGTTCAGACCACGATTTTCCCTTGCGCTCGGACTCCATCAACACGCAGTTTGAATCGTTTCTATCCAATTCATTTTTTACATAAGGGCGGTTGCACGAAGTGTAAATCATCATTTTGGCCTTGTCGTCAAAAGCGGCTGCACCTTCGCCTGCAGCGGTATTTATCAGTTCTTCGGTTTCCAGAATTTCAGGATGAGCGAGAGAATTTGATTTACGTCCACGTTGCTCGCGGGCAATAAACAAGTCAGATTGCGGCTCGCCGTTAAACCATTCTGATCCATCAGAACCTTCGGTGGCGTTGTACAATTTGTTGTCTTTATCGCCGGTGCGGTTTGATGAAAAAACCAAGCCTTCGGGCATGATTACCGGGGCGTAATCGTGAAATTTACCATTGCTAAGGAATTTTTCTTCTTCCACGCGGTAGCGCGTTTCCAAAGGTTTTTCCTGCCACGAAATGGCCTGCTTACACAGTTCTATTTCGGTGGCTGCATTTGCATCGCCGGGCACAGCTTCGGTGTATTTTTCCAGCTGCTCTATGGCTTCCTCATACTTATCTCTCGATTTGAGTATCTGCGCGTATTTGTAATAAGTCTGTGGGTCTTCTGCACCATCGTTGGTAGCCACGCGGTAATAAATTTCGGCTTTGGTGTAGTTGTTTGTCTTGCTGTACAAATCAGCAAGTTTTACGGCAATGACTTTTTTGGCGTCCATTTTTCGGGTGCCATTGTAGTCTTTCTCCAAAGCTTCTATTGCCTGCTTTATTAGCCCGTGTTCAGTGGCCACTTCAGGAGGTAAACCTCCTTTGCACGAGTGCAATGCGGGCAGAAGTAAGCAAATACATAATAGGGAGGTAAAAAATCTGCTCATATTCTGTTTTATTTAACCTTTAGTTAAACTGAAAATTTCCTCAATCTTACAACGAAATATTGTTTTATAGAAATTTCCTGTTAACGTAAAAATAGTAATTCTCGGTATTTGGGCAATTCCCAATAATTATCGTCAACCAAAATTTCCAACTTATCTGAGTGATACCTAATAATATCGAAGAAAGGTTTCACCAAATCGCAATAGGCCAGGGCTTTGTCGCGGCCATCTTCCATTTTGTTGGCTTTTTTGCGTTCTTCGGTCATTTCGCGCACATTTTTCTTTATCGCGCTTATGTGTTCGCTTATTTCTACCACCGATTCTTCAAGAGCGGCTACATTGGCGGTTAGTCCTATATTCTTGAGCTTTGATAAACTGTCGATAAGTTCATTCAAATACTTAATGGCTGCCGGCACTACATGTGTCATGGCCAACTCGCCAATAAGTCTCGATTCTATTTGGATTTTATATACATAGGTTTCCAGCATGATTTCGTGTCGCGCCTTCAACTCTATTTTGTTCATCACACCGGTTCTTGTAAAGAGTGCCTCTGTTTTTGCCGATTCGTAGGCATCAAGTGCCAGTGGAGTCGTTTTCAGGTTGGCAAGGCCGCGTTTCAGGGCTTCATCGGCCCAGGCTTCGCTGTAGTTGTTGCCTTCAAACAAAATGGCTTCTGAACTTTTTATATACTCTTGCAATACAGCCATCACGGCGTGTTGTGTGTTTTCGCCTTTGTTGATGCGTGCGTCCACATCAGTTTTAAATTGCATCAATTGGTCGGCAACTGCGGTTGAAAGCACGGTCATTGGCGCACTTGTGTTTTGTGAGCTACCTACTGCTCTGAACTCAAATTTGTTTCCTGTAAAGGCAAAAGGTGAGGTGCGGTTTCTGTCGGTATTGTCTTTGGTTAAGTCAGGAATCTGTGGCGCATTAATGGCTATTTTGCCTTCTTCCTCATCAGTGGCATTGTCAAGGTTGTTGTTTTTAAGCGAATCCAGGATTTTGAACAGTTGGTTTCCGACAAAAACTGAAATAATGGCGGGTGGTGCTTCATTGGCACCCAAGCGGTGGTCGTTGCCT
>WGNN01000102.1 GCA_016124515.1 bacterium | reverse complement strand
TTGAAAATAATAAAATGTAGTCCCATTGGTAATCAAAGGTGTATCATTCATGGATTCAATTAAAGACACAACTTCTTTTGAATTCCATTCTTTACCAATGAGATTGGGAATGTTGCAAATCTGTGAATTATTACATTTAAATGAATAAATGTAAAAAACTAAAATACCAATTAAAGGCTTTGTCATACATTTTTATTCTTTTGAAAGACTCTTAATCGATTTCTCAATGCTTGCTTCGTGCGTTGTTCCAATTGGCATATTTATGTCTTTTGCTTTCAAAAATGTCCAATGTTCCGTCATAAACTTATACGCTTTTAATTCAAAATCATTTTGAACCCAATTTTGCGCATCCGCTTTAGTATTAAACACTTTACTTTTTATCACTAAAGCATCAACAACATGTTTTTTCTCATGACTTAAAGCGTTTCTAAGAGTATAAATATTCCCCAAATATTCCGCTGATCCTTCAACATTAAACGTTAACTGTCCAACTGCCTTGGCATTAAGGCTATTTGTTTTTTCGTTCCAGTTTTCCCACGCCACAACACTTAGGGCATTATCCTTATCGTCTCGATAAATTTCTATGTTATTTCCAAACAATACGTCAAAGGTCAAAATAGTCTCTTTTGGAGCAAGAAATTGCAAATATTTGTGTAGTTCACTATTTTGAACAATTCCATATTTAAAGTTATTACCTGAAACTTGGTCTTTTCGTGCCAAAAAATCCCAATTGGCTTTTAAAAACTTTATTATGTCCGCATCAGATGCATTGGGGTCAAGTTTCCAATTTTTAACAATGGATTTTGAAAGGCCTAAATTTGAAAGTGAGTTTAATGCATTAGGACTTGTAATACGTCCTTGCTTGTTGAATGCAAAGCCTGAAGCTTCAAGTTCGTTTTTGTTGGCATCAACATAAAAAACATTGCCATCGTTAGCATTGTCATCATATATTATGTTTCCGCCTTCATCAATTACCTGAGTCTCTAGATTCCCTTTTAGATCAATATAAATTATAGGGTTATTACTAAAAGCTTGATACATGCTCAATGAATGCCTTTGAACTGGGTCCATACTTAACCATCTACTGAGTCTAGCATCATATTGTCTATATTGAGTTGTATACGAATTTCCAGCCCCATTGAATTCATCATCCTTTTCCATACCATTAAAGCCAAAGCGATACCCTCTTTGTCTGCTAAGCCATGGGCCTTGGTTGGTTGGAGTGTTTGCCACAAGTTGGTAGTTCATCTATTCAAATATAGGATAGAATTGTTGTCGGCAGGGTTGTTATGTTTATTAGATCGCTGTGCAGGATTCCTGAGCCAATTTTGAAAACATCCCTTTAATAAACCGCACAGCGTGCTACAGTATTTATCCTGCACGCCACGGAGTGACACGCGAGCATCTTTCCTATGGCTCTTCCATCACTCTGTGATGGAAGTAAAAATGGTATGGCACTCTGTGCCAAGTTAGCTGATGATTTTGAAGTGCAATGGGTACGTGGCACGGCTGGGCCCCAAGATGAAATGCGCCTAAAAATACGGATATTTCCCAAGTTTACTCTCTACTTCAATTCCTTTACTTTCCCACTCCTTAAAAATTGCAATCAATGTTAAAGCGTCTTCAGGAAAAAGCAATATTCTCGCGCTCCAATTAAATGTTTTCGTACTAATATTAAGACTGTTAATCCCATCCTTAATCGGCAGTCTATTTCCTAGTGTTTTTCCTCTTTGTCCTGAATATTCAAAATTAATTTTAACAATATCTTCTGTTAATGTAATTAGTCCAGGATTTATTGAAGATTCAATTCCCCTTTCTGAAATGATGAGCGTGCCCAATTCAGTAAAATTCTTAACCATATTATAAAAATTATGAATTAGACTTTTAAATACTCCTACCACAAGTATTATAATCGATAAAGCACTGATGAATATATCAATTTCAAACAATCGGAGAAGAAATATTTGTAACGCTCCAATGATTAACATTAAAAAAACCAGGACAAATGAATTCACATCATACCATAATTTCTTCTTTTCAACAATCATTAATTGCAGTTCCATTTCCTACTCTGATTCTGTTTTCGCTGTTCCTTCTAATGTTCCTTCCGTAATATTTATAACAGTAACGGCATTTCCTGCCTGCTTCAAAGCAAGAATGAGCTTGGAGTCTGTTGTTTTAGTATGACTCCAAAGAATTCTACCCGCTGCTTTGGCAATATTTGCCCTACAAATAATTTGTAAAAGGATTGAAATTGGTTTTCTTTCTGAAAATTTCATCTATTCCAAAAAAATCATTTGATAATATTTCTTCAAAGGCTAATAAACTTATTTTACACCATCATCCATGAGCTACTCCTTCAACAACACCTTTGACACCATGCCATTGGCAGTACGAATTTGTAAGTAGTAACTGCCTGCCGGAAGCTGTGGAAGTGTGAGTGTGCCTACATTTTTGGCGGTGCCTATTAGTAATAATTGGCTCTGTACATTGTACAACTTGTAGGTGTATTTGCCTTTAATGCCCGCTATGTGCAGCTGTGTTGCAAACGGATTGGGATAAATATTGACAGATAATTTGCCGGTTTCATGGGCCATACCATTGGGCAAAATGGTAATGAGTACCGAGTCGCTTGCATGGCAGCCGTTGGCATCTGCCACCTTTACGCGGGTTGTAAACACACCTTCGCCTTGCACATAATAGCTCATCAGGTATTGCGAGTCGGTGCTTTGTTCGTTCCAAAGATAGCTGCTAAAGTGCCCCGGATTCAACCACAGGCTGTCGTCGCGTTGCAAGGTTTGGTTGGCACCCAACTGCGGTTTGGGCAGTTGCCATGCAGTTATGTGCAGGCTGTCTGTTGCCACACATCCGTTTGAATCGCTGCCCCATACTTTTAAACTTGTGGTTTGCGCAACATTATAAAAGCTGTGGTTTTTCAAGTTGCCGTCCCAGGTATAATCAACCGCATTTCCATGGGCTTGCAATTCCAGCGATTCGCCCATACAAAGGCTTGTATCGGCTCCGGCAAATACCGTTGGAAGTGGTATAGCGGTTAGGTGCAAGCTGTCAATAGCTTGGCAACCATGGTCATCAAAACCCTTTACCACCAAGTTTTCATTGCCTTGTACCTTGTGGTAGTCGCCATTTGTCTCGCCACTGCTCCAAATATAATTTTTACCGCCGGCGGCTATTAGTTTCAAGCTGTCGTTTGCGCACAAACTTGTATCGGCCATGGCTACAATATCAGGCAATGGCAGGGCAGGTACCAGCAGGCTGTCGGTCAAGATGCAACCGTGTATTGTAGTTGCTTGCACATGCCAAAAAGCACTTTTTTCTATGGGCACTTTGCTGCCGTTTGGTATCGTTTTTTCCCAAAACACGCTGTCGGTACTGCCGGCAAAAAGCCGCGCACTGTCGCCGGTGCACACGGCATTGGCCTTGCTAAGCACCAATTGTGGAAGCGGCCAAACATTCAGGTTGAAACTATCATAATTAACACAACCGAAGCTATCAATTCCCTTCACATGGAAGGATTGACTGCTGTCGGCCTTTAGCTGTTCGTTTTGGTAATGTCCGCCGTTCCAATTATAATATAAGGCACCACTTGCTTCCAGTTTTATCCTTTCGTTTTTACAAATCGATGTGTCGCTATTAGCCTTTACATCAGGTAGTTGATGTACAGTAACGGTTGTGGTATCGCTGTTGTAGCATCCGTCAGTTGACTTGCCTGTGAGTATGTATGCCGCACTGCCTGCAGGCACAAAAGGCACGCCGTTCTGTACCGTACCGCGCCAGGTGAGTTTTTTGCCGCCGCTGCCATTGAGCACCACGGTATCGCCCGCACAAACTGATTGATCGGCGCCGGCATTGATGGGTGGCAGCGGAAAAACCGTTAGGGTGTCGTAGGCAAAGCTCAGGCAGCCGTTGCTGTCTTTGGCCACCAATCTAAAAACCGCTTTATCATAATATTTATAGATTCTTTGCTTGCGTGTGGTGCCGGCTGAAATAAGGTTCTTATCGCGGTAAATCCACAGGCTGTCGCTGCCCTTTACTTCTATAATAAGCTTCTCGCGGTCGCAAATAGCGTGGTCCTTTACATCGAGGGTCATGTTGGCCTGCTCAGGTGTGTCAACGGTAAATACCAGCTCGTTGCTGTGGAAATAACAGGCACTGTGTTTTTCTTTCACCTTATACGCCAAGGTAGCCCCGGTAAAAAGACTGTGGGTGTTATAACTTTTAGCCGCACCCTTGTAAACCTGCCCGCCATTATAATAAACCTGTAGTTCGCTAAAATTTTTTGCAGAAGTAATGCTAATGGTATCGCCCAAGCAATGACGCCAACTGCCGCGCAGAAAAACGGCAGTATCGGTGGCCATTTGCACCAAAAAGGGCGGTGATTTGCGTCGCTGCCCCGTGCGTAATGAAAAGGCGTGCAGGGTGTCGTGCGTAAAATAATGATGGAATTTAACCTTGATGCTGTTTTTGGTGGAATCGCCAATGGCTTGCGCACCTTTGGGAAGTTGCCAAGCGTAAGACTCAGCATGCTCTACTGCCGGCACTCGAAAGGTATAAATGCTGTCACCAAAACAGACCTGCGATGGCCCAATGAGGCTAACGGGCTTGCCAAGGCGTGTAAAATCGTAGTTCAGGAGGAAGGCAGCTGATGCCGCTTTTTTGGTTCCCACCGGTTTTCCTTTGAACCGGTCGTCGAAAAAATCCAGCGACATGACATCGCCTGCCATTATCAGTTTTTTATCGTGGACAAAAGCATCGGTTACATTGTCGCGAATATCAAGAACCGGATAATATTTAGAATTCTTAAATATCTCAATATGTTGGCTATATTGCATATTTAAACCCGTATCGAGCACAAACATGTAGGCGTCTTGTTGAAGGGTATCTTCATTGGTTTTATAGGAAACAGATGACTTTGTATTACCGAATTTTACTTCAGTAATATAGGCACCAAAAAACACCAGCATGGTATCATTTAACACCTTGCCAAATCTCAAGGTACTCATTTTACCAATATCTGCATCAGAAAAAAAATGGAAACTTTTCTCAAACCGACCAGAACTATCATATTTAGCAACTACATGGTGATTGTATCCCTTAACAGAATCAATATTTATTATGCCCTTAGTTGAATCAAATAAATCTAAATGACAGCTTTTTATATTTATCCTCCTATCATAAAAATTGTTTGGGTAGGTTGTATAAATGTAAAACTTGTCCGTTTTTTTATCTACAGTGAACCGTGTGTATCTAAAATCTGCGCCCATAATTCCGTGCCAAAGTATTTTTCCACTAAATGAGAGCTTGAAAAGATGTACATAAGACGTGATAGGTGTTTTTACTGCCTCAAGAAGTTCCAGATAAATATTCCCGGTCTCAGTTACGTGAATTTCATTTGTTGAACCAAATGAACCAGTCTTATGACTCATCATTGGTACATTGACGCGTTTAATCAAACTTAAATCACGAGGATCAATGAAATCAAGAAACATCTTTTTCCTCCGATAGAAATATGATAGACACAAAATGGAATCATTTACCTTCTTAAGGTTTTTGCAAGGCAAATTATTAATAGAAATAATATCATGTGTCTTTGATGTCAAGAGCCTCCCATCCGCACTGAATTTAATCAATATTCCAGCAGTATCATTCGTTGTATGATAAATCTTCTTGGTATCTTTCGTAGTATTTACAAATAGCGTCCTGAAGATCGTAAATGAAACAAATACAGAGCTATCAACGGAAGCCAGACCAAACATGACTTTCGGTAAAGCAGGCGAACCTGTAAACCAAGTACTATATATGATACTTGAAATCCTTGCTTCCCACATAACTGAGTCGCTCGCATCCAATTTTTTTAAAATCACATCTGCAGTATCACTATAATGTGTAACCGTGCTTTCATCCACATTCAACATGTATTTATTGCCTGCACTGTCCATTTCAAAAGCCATCACGCGTTCCTGATCGAAGGTTCTGCCTTTGGCAAATTTCATATCCACTTGTGCAAAGATGGGTGCAAGACCCCACAACAAACTCATCAACAACAATATAGGAAAGCCTTTCATCTTTTCTTTCACTTTACATTGCAAAATAAAGGAACGCAGGGTGGAATTTGCTGACTGATTTCATTAATTTTTACCGAGTCTAAATCTCACAAATTAATTTGCTTCACGCAGCAATTACTCATAGTTTGCGCAAAAATTAATCAAATGAATTTAAAAATTATGGGCATTCCATCATCTATTGCCCTATTTACAACAGCTATCAGTATTTCATTTTTGTTGCATGCCTGTGGTGGCAAAGACGATAACAACAACCCTCCCGGCGGCAGCAACCAAAACCAAACATCCAAGAGCATCCCAACGCTTTCGTCATCAGAGCCATCGGAAATCACTATTTATTATGCTAATCCGGGTGGAAAAATTTCAGACAATGGTGGTGCCGATATTACTTCGCGCGGTGTGGTGTGGAGCGAAAAACAACAACCCACCATTGATGACAACAAAGTGGAAGCTACAGATGTAAGTGATGACTTTGTTTCAGAAATTTATGGCCTGAGTGCCAGCACTACCTATTACGTACGCGCCTATGCAAGCAACAGCGAAGGAACCGCCTATGGCAATGAAATAAAAATTGAAACGCCCCAATTTACCAGTGTAACAGTGGGAGGCAAAACCCTATACATAGCGCCCCAAGTGGAGTTTTTTAACGGAAACTGGGCCGATAATGATAAGCCTACCTTTGCAAGTGACAAGATGGATGGTGCCAAAAACACACAAATAATTGCTTCAAAAAACGGGCAATACGCAGCCAAATATTGTGCAGAAAAAGACGCCTACGGATTCTCTGATTGGTACATGCCATCAATAGATGAATTGAACGCCATTCTACACATAAAGGATAAGGCCAATATTCCGCCTGTAACCATTTGGAGCAGTACCGAAGACGATATTCTCACGGGTGATGCCTATTTGGTTGACTTTGGTGACACCAATCTTGGCGGAATTAAAATAAAAACGAAATACACCGGAAAATGCCTTTGCGTAAGACAGGCACAATAGCAAGAAGCACTTGATGATTACTCGGCAATTTGAATGTCTTTCCTTAAAATAACCGCACGGGGTGCTACAGCATTTATCCTGCACGTCACGGAGTGACGCGCGAGCATCCTTCGGTTCGTATAGCTCTTCCATCACTCTGTGATGGAAGTAAAAAAATGTATGGCACTCTATGCCAAGTAAGCTGCGATTTTTGGAGTGGATTGGGTAGAGCAGGATTAAAAATCGAAACTGCCAGCCTAAATTTTTACTGATTCTAACTCACAATAATTTTAGGAATACCATCAAAAAAACAAACTCCCGAAAAATGGCTTTCGGGAGGTTGTTTTTATTAGAGATATGGCTTGCTAATGGCTATCCTTGCTTAGCCAACTGCACTTCACATTCAATTTGTACTTCTTCGCTCACCAAAACGCCTCCGGTTTCCAGTGCGGCGTTCCAGTTGAGGCCCCAATCTTTGCGGTTTATTTTTCCTGTTACAGCAAAAACGGCTTTTTCGTTGCCCCAAGGGTCTTTTACAATACCTCCGAACTCTACGTCAAGACCAATTTCTTTGCTAATACCTTTCATTTCCAGGTTTCCTGTCAGGCGGTAGTCACCGCGGCTGTTTGCTTTTTCCAGTCCATTTGCGTTGAAGCGGATGGTGCCAAAGTTTTCTACATCAAAAAAATCGGCACTTCTCAGGTGGGCGTCGCGTTTTTCGTCGCCGGTTTGAATTGAGTCGGCATGGATGGTCAGGTCAATATCGGCATGTTCAAAATCATTACCATCGGTGGCTATGCTTCCTTTAAAGCGCTGAAATGTGCCTCGTACTTTTGATACCATCAGGTGTTTTACTTTGAAACCTATTTCGCTGTGTGCGGCATCAATGCCCCAATTGAGTTTGGTGGTTACTTCTTGTGTATTCATTTGTTATTTATTTTAGTGTTTTTTTTATTGCTTTTTTGATGGTTCAAAGTTGCCATCAACAGCTCTCCCTAAACGATGACTTATGATAAAAAATAGTGTTGATATAGATCAATGTTGATGTGCTGATGGGGGGTATCACTCGTCTTGTTGCCAACAAGATGAGAGATTTATTCTCTGAAATTTTTGGCCACAAAGGGCACCAAGAAGACACAAAGAACATAACGTTTTCGATAAAGGAATTGAATCAGGCTTCCACCATAACCATCAGAACTTGTGAATCCATTCACAATTAAGATACCCGCGAAGCAACTCAATCATCAGGAGCGGGTGAATCATCCACTCGCTAAATTGAAATCATTTCATCCCCAATCACCCAACGTCTTTGCGGACTTGATCCGCAATCTGTTGATGTGAAAAGCCCATCTCGTAACTTACTATATTGAATAAACTACCTCGCGCTGTCAGCTTTCTAAAACCTGAGGAGATTTTGAACTACTCAAAAACAGTATTGTGGCTGCCGTTTTGGTACCACATGGGCCAGTTGTCTTTGGTTTTATCTTTGGTTTTTATCACTTTCAATGTACCATTTAGTGGAATATATATGCTACCACCGGCAAGCGCGGGTTGGTGCAGCACGGCTTCGCCAATACTGATGGTTTCTTGCAAGGCACCGGTTTTTAAATCATAACAAAGCAAACGACCATCGGCAGTGCCCACCATTACATTTTTGCCGCAGGCAATAGGCGCAGTGGCTATTTCGTAGCTTATGGAATCGGGGGCCGACAACATGCCTTTTTGCCAAAGGAGTTTGCCGGTTAGGTCGCGACAAAATATAATATTGTCAACCGTATAGTACATTTTAGAATCTATAATGAGGCTGCGGCTACCTTCATAGGCAATCAAGGTTTGCATATTGTCCATACGGTTGAACACAGATGGCAGAAATTTACCTGAAGTAGCTACATGTTGTACCTTCCAATTGCTTCTATCTATAAAACAGAGGCTTTGTGCATTGTTGTCAACTCTAGTATTGAGCACAAGCAAATTGTGCAACACCGTGGGCGCTGAAGTAGCGTTAATAGCCACCTTGTGCAGCTCTTCTCCCTTCTCCTTGTCAAACTCATACAAGGTGCCGCTTTGGGTGCTCAAGAAAACACTGTTTTCGCTCACAACCGGTGCCGACAAACCTTCGTTGTCAACCCATTTTTGCCAGCGCACTTTGCCGCTTTCCATTTCAAAACTTGCCAACACAAATCGCTTAGAGCCATCAACCATTTCTGTAGCATCGTTTTCATATACCACATACAAATTGCCATCGTCGGCCGATGGACTGCACAACACATAAGGAGCCAGCCATTTTGACCATTTCAACTCACCGGTTTTTGCATCGATCAAATAAAACGAGCAAGATTCGGTAATGAGCAAAATGTAACCCTTGTAATATGCCGCGGGCGAAGACCCACCTTCACCCAGTTTGATACTCCAAATCATACGACCTGTTTCGGCATCAAAACAACTGAAATCGTTGGTATAGAAACCGTGGCCGGTGTATAGTTTGCCATCAACCACCAGCGGTGTATATAGCGCTGAACTGGTTTCAAAGTCGAGCACATAGCCATCGTTGGTTGGTTTCAGGTAGGCTGTGGTAATGCTTTGTTTGGTAATGGGTGTTTCCATAAACTCGGTAACCATTCCTTCCGCATTGCGGTGGGTGCGGTTGTAGAAGTCTTCAATAACCTGTGTTCCGCGGTAGGTTACTTCTATATACCCACTGGCCAGCGCCGTGTTTTTATTATCAAAACTGAATTGTTCAATCTCGCGTTCGTAGGTGAGGTTGAGGATAAACCGCCCGTTTTTAGGAAGCATAAACCAGGCAAAACCATCTTTGTTGGTAGTGGCGGCATATACCTTTCCATCAGGTGCTTGGTCCCAATAAACCTTCTCGTTTTCAAGGCCTTGTCCATCAAAATTTCTGACAAAAATTTTCATCAAAACCCGCTCGGTGCTGGCTTTGTCGTTGGGTCCAATATTTTGCACAATGGTATCGTTGGCCAGTTTCTCGTCAACATGGGTGGGCACAAAAAGCACTTCCAGCTCTATTTCCACAAAGTTTTCCTTGGGAATGTCCACTGTTTTGTAACCTTCAATGCCCGGCACATCAATTTCGTATTTATAGCCCGGTGGAAGCAGAAAATAGGCCCAGCCACCTGCATTGGTTTTGGCGGTGTACTTGGCCTTTTGCTCCACATTTACCACGGCAAGTGCAATACCTTGTTCGCCGCGTTTTTCTTTGTCCACCACTTTCAAAGCCAATAAGTTGTGGGTTTTGCTGGCCCGGCTTGATGAGGTGGTGTATTGTTTTATCTCATTAAATTTCACATTGCTGCGGTCGGCCCGCTCTGTCGATTCGCGGTATTTGGCCGGTATGTAGGTTATGGTTCGGTTTTGGGTGCGAACGCCTGCTTGCGGCAACTCAACAAAGTCATATTCCTTGATATCCAAAAAGTTGATTGACCAGCGATAGCCCGAATCGAGCACGGTATGCACCAAGCCCTGCTTGTTGGTAGTGAGCTCTACCACGGCACCGCTTGTGGTTTCAATCAGGGTGATTTTAATGCCGGCAAGGTCGCTGCCTTTTATGTCTTTGAACTTCATGGTGAGGTCAAGCGAACGCTCCTGCGCCAAGACTGAGATAGGAAGCAAACAGAGAAATAACAGGACTCTATACATACGCTATGTTTTATTAAAAGGGCAATGTGCAAGGTAACGCGAAGATTCAATTTATAGGTACGTGAGCTTGTTGGGCAACAAAAAAATACGGTATTGAACGGATACAAAAAACCCTCGGCTGACTATATCGAGGGTTTGTATTTTGAAGCTTTGGCTGAATAAAGCCAAATTAGATTACGGTTTTTTTTGTAGAAACGTTAAAGCGGCTAAACGCGCTCCCTGAATTTGTTCCGCTCAAATAAAGCCTTCTAATCCGCCACTTCCACAATTTTGCGCACTTGTGGTACCAGGCGTCTTATGCTTTCTTCTATGCCATTTTTCATGGTCATATTGCTCATGCTGCAATTGGCACAGCTGCCCATGAGTTTTATGTGCACATCCATTTCGTCACTCACATCAATCAACTCTACATCGCCGCCATCCTTTTGCAAAAACGGGCGAATGCTGTTGAGTGCTTCCTCTACTTTGTCAATGATCAAGTGGTTTTCGGTGGTGTTCATTGGTTTCAAAATTAGGCTTTTCAGGCCATCTGTTGTGCAAGCGCGGCGGCATTGCTTACGGCTATTTTTTGGGCCACTTTTTCTACCAAATCCTTCAGCGGATCGCTCATAAGCGGCAGGCGGTTCAGCACGGCGGGAGTGCCGTTGTCGCTACGTCGGTCAAGGCCCACAATGAGCGGAATCTGTGCTAATAGCGGCAATTTATACTCATCGGCAAGGCTTTGTCCGCCTCCTTCTCCAAACAAAAAGTATTTCTCTTCGGGATGTTCTTCGGGGGTAAACCAACTCATGTTTTCTATAATGCCCAACACATTGACCGCCGTTTGCGGGTTGATAAACATTTCGATGCTTTTGCGCGTATCGGCTATGGAAACCTTTTGTGGCGAAGTGACGATGAGTGCGCCGGTAACCGGATATTGCTGTGCGAGCGACAAATGAATATCGCCGGTACCGGGCGGCAAGTCGATAAAAAGGTAATCAAGGTTGCCCCACTCCACATCGAGCAGCAGCTGTCTGAGCGCTGAAGCCTGCATGGGTCCGCGGAAAACCAAGGGTTGGTTTTTGTCAACCAAAATACCCATTGAAATTACCTTAACGCCAAATTTTTCAACCGGAATCATTTTGTATTTGGTGCCTTCCTGCACCATGCCGGGTTTGTCGTCTTCTATTCCCATGAGTGTTGGAATGGAAGGGCCGTGTATATCGGCATCGAGCAAGCCTACTTTGGCTCCTTTTTGCGCCAAGCCAACTGCTATATTGCAAGCCATGGTTGATTTGCCCACACCGCCTTTGCCCGATGATACCAACACAATATTTTTTATGTTGGAAAGGGTTTCCTGATTGAGGCTTCGCTGCGTGGTAACTCTTGAACTAAAGTTGATATTAACCGCAAGACCCGGGTACACTTTGCCCACTTCCTCCTCTACATCGCGCCTGAACTCTTCTTTGAGCGGACAAGCAGGTGTGGTAAGTACAAGCGTAAAATGGAAAATATCGTCGCGTACTTCCATGTCTTCCACCATCTTCAACGACACAATATCCTGGTTGAAATCGGGGTCTATTACATTGCGAAGGGCATCTTCAAGTTGGGTAATACTATAGCTCATGTTGTGGTTAGTTGTGGCGGATAAAACAAAGTACGGGATACTTGGTTCCGCACATTCCAGTTAAATATATAAAACAAAATGGCCGCCTCACAAACTTGAGCAGCGGCCATTTTTAAAAGGTTAGTCTATTTTACCTACCATTTTTTCGGGGCGAACCCACTCGTCGTATTGCTCGGCGGAAAGGAGGTTAAGCTCTATGGCAGTCGCTTTCAATGTTTTGTTTTCGGCGTAGGCTTTCTTGGCAATTTTGGCTGCATTGTCGTAGCCTATTTTGGTATTCAAGGCTGTTACCAGCATG
>WGNN01000061.1 GCA_016124515.1 bacterium | reverse complement strand
TCGTGGTAGTGCGTGGCAAAAATTGTTTTGGGGCGGTATGGGTGGTCGCTCAGGTATTCAGAAATTGACCAGGCTATCGATACCCCATCGTAGGTGCTTGTGCCGCGGCCAATTTCGTCGAGCAAAATGAGGCTGCGCTCCGAAAAATTGTTGAGTATGCTGGCGGTTTCGGTCATTTCCACCATAAAAGTTGACTCGCCGCTGCTCAGGTTGTCGCTCGCTCCCACACGGGTAAACACTTTGTCAACCAGTCCGATGCGCGCTTCTTTGGCGGGAACAAAGCAACCCGTTTGTGCCATGAGCACTATGAGCGCGGTTTGGCGCAGCACGGCAGACTTACCCGACATATTGGGCCCGGTAAGTATGATAATTTGCTGTGTATCATTGTCTAGCAGCACATCGTTGGGAATATAGTCTTCGCCCATGGGCAGGCTGCGTTCTATCACCGGATGCCGCCCTTCTTTGATGTCAATTTGTCGGCTTTCGTTTACCTCCGGACGCACATAGTGGTTGAGCAGCGAAACAGTGGCAAACGACAGCAACACATCAATGCGCGCCACCACATTGGAGTTTTGCTGTATGGGTTCTATAAATTCCTTCAACTCGTTGAGCAGGTCGGCGTATATTTTCTGTTCCAGCTCAATGTATTTTTCCTCCGCCGAAAGGATTTTCTCCTCGTATTCTTTCAGTTCAGGGGTTATGTAGCGCTCGGCACTTACCAGCGTTTGTTTGCGTATCCAGTGTTCGGGCACCTTGTCTTTGGCTGTGTTGCGCACTTCAAGGTAGTAGCCAAACACGTTGTTGAAACCAATTTTGAGGCTGTTGATACCTGTGGCCTCCACCTCCTTTTGTTGCAGTTTCACCAGGTAGTCTTTCCCCGAAAGGGCCAAATCACGGTATTCGTCAAGCTCAGCCGAAATACCTTTTTTTATAAGTCCGCCCTTGTTGGTTTGCACCGGTGGCTCATTTTCGAGCACTTGCTCTATACGCTGCCGCACTTGGGTGCAATCATTTATCTGTTCGGCCAGCAATTTCAATTCACTGTGGTCTTGTGCCGTGAGCAACCGTTTTATGGCCGCCGTAGCATCAAGTGCACGTTTCACCTGATTTACTTCGCGTGGATTTACCCGCTGCATGGCCACTTTTGATATGAGCCGCTCCAAATCGCCAATCTGCTTCAGTTGCAGGGCAATGCCGTCGGCCAATTCTTCGCGCATAAAAAGTTCCACCAAATTTTGCCTGCGGGCAATGGCATTCAGGTCAATGAGCGGCATGAGCAACCAATTGCGCAAAAGCCTTCCGCCCATAGCTGTTTTGGTTTTATCGAGCACATCGAGCAAACAAATTCCCTCGCCCTGACTCGGAAAAATGAGTTCCAGGTTTCTAATGGTAAATCTATCGAGCCATACTGCATCATTGGCTTCCAAGCGGCGTATGGCACTGATGTGCTTGAGGTTGGTATGCTTGTTTTCGTTGAGGTAGTGCAGGATTACCCCCGCGGCCACCACACCGCTTTTGTAGTGGTCTATACCAAAACCCTTGAGCGATTGGGTTTGGAAATGCTGCAAGAGTTTTTCCTGGGCAAAGTCTTCGCTAAAAAGCCAATCTTCAAGAAAATACGTGTAGAGTTTACTGCCAAATGCTTGCTTAAAATCGTTTTGTTTGGCCTTGGAATGCAGCACCTCGGCGGGTCGCAGCGATTGCAACATTTTATCGGCAAAATCTTTTGAACCTTCGCTCACGTAAAACTCGCCGGTGGTGAGGTCGCACAAGGCTATACCCACTTCGTGCTGACCAAAATGCACGGCAGCCAAAAAGTTGTTGCTTTTATGGTCTATGGTTTTGTCGTGCAGCGAGGTGCCCGGTGTCACGAGTTCCGTTACCCCGCGTTTCACTATTTTTTTGGTGGCCTTGGGGTCTTCCAATTGTTCGCACACCGCCACGCGTTTGCCGGCCCGCACAAATTTGGGCAGATACACATCAAGCGCATGAAAAGGAAAGCCCGCCAACTCTACGTGACTTGCCGAGCCATTGGCACGCTTGGTAAGGGTAATACCCAGTATTTCAGCTGTTTTGACGGCATCGTCGCCAAAGGTTTCGTAAAAATCGCCCACCCTAAACAGCAGTATCGCATCAGGATACTTGTGCTTAAGGCTGTAGTATTGTTTCATGAGCGGAGTTTCCGCGTATTTCTTCTCAATTTTGGTTGTCAACTCACTTTGGATTTAGTGCAAATTGAAAATCGGCTAATATTGCGTGAAGGTAAAGAATACCCCCGATGCATAAATTGAAGTTGGAACAATTGGGCCGCCCTTCTGTGGAAGAATTCAGCCGGGCTGCCAAACTCCCCTTGGTGATAGTAATGGACAATATACGAAGCATGCAAAATGTGGGTTCGGTTTTCAGAACCTGCGATGCTTTTGCTGTGGAAAAAATAGTACTCTGTGGCATCACAGCGCAACCGCCCCACCGCGACATACACCGCGCGGCCTTGGGCGCTACCGAAACCGTGGCCTGGCAATATGAGAAAGACAGCAGCGAAGCGCTCAAAATGTTGCGCAGCGAAGGCTACACCGTAGTAGGCTTGGAGCAAACGGATGAAAGCAAGTTGCTGCACAGCGACTACTACCAACCCAAAAAAGGCCAAAAATATGCGCTGGTACTGGGCAACGAAGTGGAAGGCATATCGGATAACTGCCTGCCGCTGCTTGATTTTGCACTTGAAATACCGCAAATGGGCACCAAGCATTCGCTCAATGTATCGGTAGCTGCGGGCGTAGCTATATGGGCTTTTTTTGAAAAATTAATGCCGCTGCACTAAACCTTCTCAATTAGTTTACGATACCTTAATACCCTCCGTTTTCCTTTGCCCACTGCTTAAAAATCCCAATTATTTGCACCAAAAGCCCTTTTTCCTGAAAAATGAAGGATAAATTGCAGCAAAACCACCCCGATAAAAAACTAAGACATTGAGCAGTAAACATATAGCCGTCATTGACCTGGGAAGCAATACTTTTCACCTGCTCATAAAAGGTATTGACGCGTTTGGGCAGGGCTTTGACCTCTTTAGCAAGCAGAGCCACGTGCGCATGGCAGAAGGCGGTTTGCGCGACAAAAAAATATTGCCCGAAGCCTTTGCCCGCGGCATAAAATGTTTGAAAGATTACAAAGAACTTATTGATGAGCTGGGAGTTGACTCAGTAATTGCCTTTGGTACTTCGGTGTTTAGAGACGCCGTGAATGTGCGCGACTTTTTGCAGGAAGGCAGCCGCATATTGGACCACAACATAGAAATAATAAGCGGCAGGCGCGAAGCCGAACTGATTTTCAACGGTGTTATAAACGCATTTAAACCCAATTCAAAACCCTACGCCATACTTGACATTGGCGGCGGCAGTATTGAAATAATCATTGGGCAACGCAAAAAACTGCTTTGGTGCGAAAGCCTTCCCCTGGGCGCATTGCGGCTGGCCAAAGCCTTTCACTACAGCGACCCCATTTCAAAAAGCGAAATAGAAGACCTGCGGAAATTTTTGACCAACCAACTGGCAGGCGCCATGAAAGCCTTTAAAATATACAAACCCAAAATACTCATTGGGGCCGCCGGCTGCTTTGAAACCCTGAGCAAGATGGAGCATGTAAACCTGCTGAACGAACCCTTTCCAGAGTTTTCGCGGGCCAACGAAATTGAGCTCAAACACTTTGAAGAATTGGCTTCGCTCATACTGCAATGCAACAAAAGCGAATTGTTGGATATACCCGGCATGGACGACTTCCGCTCCGATTTGATGACCGTTTCGGTGATATTAATAGAAGAAGTATTAAAATTGGGGAAATTTTCGCAGCTGATGTACTCTGACTATTCCATGAAAGAAGGCATTTTCTTTGAGTTTCTCAGCGAGGCGGCAAACTAAAGTCTAATGAAATCGATTATCGGAATGCTGTTCTTTGGCCTGTGTAGCCTGCTTGTAACAGCACAAAACCCAACGGGAACCACTTATTTGCATTGGTACGATTTTGAAAACAACGGCAAATTCAGCAAGGAAAGTGGCGGGCAAACCATACAAAGAGGAACCATAAAGGGCGGACAACGCGATGGCTTATTCACCTACTACCGAAATGGGCAGAAATACCTGGAAACCACCTTTGAAAACAACTTGCCTGTAAAAGACATTTACTACGACAATGGCAAGGCTTATAAGGAAGTACCTTATATAAACGGCCTGCGCGAAGGCCGGGTAAAAACTTTTTCAAATGAAGGTGTTCTAATTGCAATTGAAAACTATGTGGCCGATAAATACCACGGCGAAATCATACATTATTCAGAAAACGGCATCATTGAGAGGTCGGCTATTTACGAAAAAGGCGAAAGGCAATCGGAAAAACAATTTTATGAAAACGGCGAGTTGAAAAACACATTCAGCTACCGCAATGGCGAAATGGACGGTAAAGCTAATTTCTATTTTGACAACGGGCAACTGATGATGAAAGTGGTTTTTAGGGAAGATAAGCTGCAAGATGTGCTTCAGGCATTCCATAAAGACGGCTCAAAAAACACGGCCATTACATTTAAAGAAGGCAATGGAAGGGTTATTTTTTATTATGACGAAGACAAACCTTTTATATCACTCAACTTCAGCGACTATAAATATGATGGTGAACAACAGCGATACAACAGCAATGGCAAATTATTGATTAGAGAAAATTATAAAAACGGCGTAGTTTGGGGCGAAGTTGAGATTTACAACTATGATGGCGAACTAAAAATGCAGGGAATGGTTGAAAATGGCATGAAAACCGGCAATTGGACAGAGCTTAACTATAAGGGTGAAATAGAAAAAAACAAGTATAAAGCAAAGGATGAACGAAAATATGTTCCCGAGGAAATACTCCGTTTCTATGGCTATTTTGGTGATATTTTTACCGTGGTACCCAATATGCCCGAATTTGAAGGTGGTATGAATGGCTTGGGTGAATTCTTGAGATCAAATATAAAATATCCGGAAAAGGAAAAAAAGAACAATATTGAAGGCGTGAGCTATGTAATGTTTGTTGTAAACGAAAGAGGCGACCTTGAAAACATCAAAATTTATCCCGGTACAGAAAGCAAGGGCACCGAAAACATGCACAAGGAATCCATAAGAGTCATCAGCATGATGCAACCCTGGACTCCCGGTTTTCTTTCCAATGGTCGTCCGGTGCGCGTTTCATACAGCATACCTATCAGGTATAAACTCAAATAGTTGCCGCAATTTTTATTACAACCAATTTTCATCAATTTAAAAAAAAACAGCCATGAAAAAGCTCTTTGCCCTACTCCTTTTGCTTGCTTGTTTCAATCAAATGCAAGCCCAAAAAACAAAAACAATAAAAACCGGAGAAGCTGATAATTATGAAAAATACGAAGTGCTCAGCTCCGATGCCAACACCAAACATGGTAGATACGAGAAGTATGAAAACAAAAGACTAACTGTTGCAGGTAATTATGAAAACGGCAATAAAGCCGGACAGTGGAAATATTACCGATACGACAGATTGGAAAAAACCATTGACTACCTTGACAACGGTGTGGAAGTAGCCACTTATATAGGCGGTTTTGTGCGAACTACAACTTACCTGAGTGACGAAATGAAAGTAAAAAACGGGCCATTTACCGAATATATTGACGACAAACCGCACACCATTGGTCATTACAAAAACGATGAAAAAGACGGCTTATGGCAATTGTATAAGGATGGATATATATTTTACGAAGCAACTTACAGCCAAGGAGTTGTACAAAAAGACACCTACAATAGCGGCGACTCACTGTTGGAAACAACCAACTACCTGAACGGCAAAAAACACGGTGAATGTTTCACGAAATACAGCAACGGCAACCTGAAAGAACAAGCCACTTACAGCAATGGCCAATTTGATGGCGAATACAAGACATTTTCAAAAAATGGTGTGGCGCTAATATCGGCAAACTATGACAAGGGCAAAAGACAAGGAAAAAGAGAAATGCGCTACAGAAATGGCAATTTAAAACTCGTTTCGAACTATAACAACCACTACCTTGACGGCGCACAAAAAATCTATAATAGAAACGGACAGCTCATGTTGGAAATAACTTTTGAGCAGGGCAAGCCACAAACCGTATTGCAAGCCAACAATGCCGATGGTATGCCCAACAATAATATAAATTTGAAAGAAGGTACCGGCAACTTTATTATTTACTACAACAATGGCAAACCACAATATGAATTCAACTTAAAAAATGGCCAATTGCATGGAGTACAAAAAGGTTATTTTGCCACAGGTGCTGTACATTTTATTGAAACATTTGAGGAAGGTCAAGTAGAAGGCCAAGTTGAGTCATACAAAGAAGACGGAAAGCTGAATGGTAAAGGACTCGTAAAAAGCAATTTGAAAGCCGGTGATTGGTTTTATTATAATTACAACGACAATGGGGTGGAGAGCAAAACCATAAGCGTGGATGACAGCATCACTTACCTGGCCAACGCCAATTTTTTTGAGGTGTTTTCTTTCTACGATAAGGCACAAGAATTTCATGCCGCGGAGCAAATGCCCGAATTTCCAGGTGGAATGAGTCAACTTTCACGTTTTTTACAACAAAGCGTGGTTTACCCTGAAATGGAGAAACAAAACGATATTCAGGGTGAATCGTATGTGCAGTTTGTGATTGATGAAAGCGGATTTATAACCAATGTAAGGATATACCCGGGCATGGAAAGCAAGGGTACCCAAAACATGCACAATGAAGCCATGAGGGTCATACAACTCATGCCGCGTTGGTCGCCGGGTATTCAGCGCGGAAAACCCGTAAAGGTTTCTTACTCTATCCCCGTTAGGTTCAAGCTGCGCTAAAAAACCAGGGTAAATTTCGGATCGCGAAACAAGTCGGCAAACTCAGGTGGCACTACAAAAAACTCATCTTTAATGCGGTCCATTTCCTCGCGGGTTTCAGCCGACAGCAGTTCCTGAATCTCCTCCATAGCTGCCGCCCCCAACATGTGCGGATACATGTGGCTTTCAAGCATTTTGTTGCCCACAAACATGCCTTGCACCACATATTCTTCTTCGTCGCTGCGCTTGCTGCCTTTTATCAAACAGGTATTGAACCACTCGTCGTACAGGTTTTCCAGCTCCTTTTCGCAGGCCTGCAATTCCGCTTCAATGGCAGCCATTTTTGCAATATCTGTTTCTTCTTCGTCCACAAAATCAATTTGCTGATGCAGTTGCTGCTTTTTGTGTTCTATCTGTGCCACTTGGCGGTAGCGGTTTTCAAAATCGGCGTGTTGCAGCATGTATTCTTCAATCGCCTTTTTTGATTCCTTTGACATGCGCGCCTGCATTTTTTCGGCACAAGTCATACACGAGGCATATTCGTTTATCGTCTCCTTGCGCCTGAACGACTTTTCTATTACGTAGGGTTCCTTGCCCACCAACAGTTCCTTCTCACAAAACTTGCAGTGAGTAATTGGGGCTTCGTTTACCGTATCGTAAAATATATTGGGTATGTCTTTTTGTTTTCCGAAAATCATCGTTTTTTGCTTAATTCAAAAACCAGTTATTAATTTGATGGCAATTGCATTTGTACAACGGCAGAATTGAGTGGCACTACACTCACTTTTTCATTTATTAATAAAAACACCACATCGCCTGTTTTTCCAATGAGTTGACCTTGAAGCTTTTCATTGTTTTGATAAATAATTTGCACCGGCGCCTGATGCACAATTTCAGCCGCAGCCACGGCAGCATAATAATTGGCAGCTACATAAACATAACATATTATCAATACAACAAGCAAATAACTCTTTGGGCTGAAACCATGACGGGCTCGCAGCGAAGCCAATCTTTTATTTTTCCAAACAAACCTGTTAACCAACAACATAAGCACCGGAAACGCCAGTGCAACAAGTGTAAAAAACAAGATTTTCAGATCGGAAAACGGAGCAATCAAAAAGTCAAATACATCGGCATAGTCAAATATATTAATCCCGAATTGCGCATATCGCTTGTAGGTAAACAACATGCCAATGGCCACGGCAAGCAGGTACCATGTGGTAATATAATTCTGCACCATTGCCGAAAATAATTTAAGCGGCGCATACCATGCAGCGGGCTGTTCGGCTTCTATGGCATGTTTAGCCTCAGTCATTTTGCTCGTTATGTTTTATTATATTTACCATACACGATTCACCTTTATCCCACCACCAGGTTTATTATTTTCTTGGGAACGAAAATCTGCTTTCGCAGGCTTTTGCCTTCAGTCCATTTTTGTACGGCTTCCTCGGCCAAGGCTTTGGCTATGGCTTCGTCTTGCCCAATACCGGCGGGCAGGGTTATTTCATGGCGTTTTTTGCCATTGATCATAATGGGGTACACATGCGCATCTTCAACCAAATAGGCAGGATTGAAAACCGGATATGGAGCGGAGGTTACACTGGGTGCCTTACCTAAAAGTTGCCAGGCTTCTTCGGCTATGTGCGGCGCAAAAGGCGAAAGCAAAACCGTGAGCGGCTCCAAAATCTCGCGTTTGTTGCAATTGAGACTTTGCAGGTCGTTGATGCAAATCATAAAAGAGCTCACACAAGTGTTGAGTGCCAACCTTTCTATATCGCCTTCAATTTTTTGGATGCAGCTATGCAATACCTTCAGCTCTTCTTTGGTAGCCGCCGCATCACTTATTTCCGGCTCGTTTTGTTTGTTGTAGAACAGGTTCCAAAATTTTCTAAGGAATTTGAAAACACCGTCAATTCCGGCGGTATTCCAGGGTTTTGAATCGGTAATAGGACCCAAAAACATTTCGTACATACGCAAGGTATCGGCTCCGTACTTTTCTACCATAGCATCAGGTGTTACTACGTTGTGTTTAGATTTGGACATCTTCTCAACAACAGGCTGACAAACAATTTTCCCTTTATCATTTGCACTATATTTATGTCCAGTTAAGTATGGAACTTCTTCAAATGCCTTTTTGTAATCTAATTCATTATTGGCATTTACATATTCAATTGGAACATGAATTGAGCTAAATTTACGAGTTGGCTCTTCAAAAGATTCTAATTGTTCTTTATCAGATGCAGGCCTATTTGCCACTTCATCCGAATTCCAAGTCCAATTCGATTTTTCATACTCTTCATAAGAAATGAACTCATTTTTCAAATCATCTCTATACATAATTTGAGATGTCCCCTGAATCATCCCCTGATTCACCATTTTTTGAAAGGGTTCATCTTTGCCTACATAGCCCAAATCGAACAACACTTTTTGCCATAAACGGGCGTAGAGCAAGTGGCCCACGGCGTGTTCAGAACCACCGATATATAAATCCACATTTTGCCAAAAGGCTTCCTTGTCTTTTCCCACAAAAGCCTCCTTGTTGTGCGGGTCCATATAGCGCAGCCAATACCAGCTGCTGCCCGCATAACCCGGCATGGTATCGGTTTCGCGACGAAGGCCATTTCCGGCATCCACCCAATCGTTCACCGCTGCAATAGGCGATTCGCCGGTACCGGTGGGTTTGTAAGAAACCACTTCGGGCAGGGTTATTGGCAAATCACCTTCGTTCAATGGCTTGGGCGTTTCGCCATCAAAAACTATGGGGAAAGGCTCGCCCCAATAGCGTTGACGCGAAAATCCGGCATCGCGCAAACGGTAGTTTACCTTGCGCTTGCCAATGCCCATTTCTTCAATTACTTCAATGGCTTCGTTGATGGCATCCTTCACTTCCATGCCGTTCAAAAAACCTGAGTTTATCAATGTTCCTTCCTTGGCATCGTAGCTTTCCTTGCTGATGTCGCCACCGCTCACCACTTGGTTTATGGGCAGGCCAAACTTTTTGGCAAAGGCATAATCGCGGCTGTCGTGGGCGGGCACAGCCATTACTGCACCGGTTCCGTAGCTCGCCAGCACATATTCCGCGGTCCAAATCGGAATTTCCTCATTGGTAAACGGATTGATGGCATAAGAACCCGTAAAGGCACCCGTTACGGTTTTTACGTCCGCCATTCGGTCGCGTTCAGACCGCGATTTTACGTATTCAATATATTGATTTACTTCCCCGCGTTGTTCGTCGGTAATGAGTTGCTGCACCAAATCGCTCTCCGGCGCCACCACCATAAAAGTTGAGCCGAAAATGGTATCGGGGCGGGTGGTAAAGATTTCAATTGTTGTTGGCCCCAGCCCTTCCCCCGCGTGAGATGGGGGCTCTTTAAACTTTAAACCTTCCCCTTTAAACTCCACTCCTCTCACTTTAAACTCCACCTGCGCTCCCGTGCTTTTTCCTATCCAATTGCGCTGCATTTCCTTCAGGGGTTCGGGCCAGTCTATCGTTTCCAGGCCTTGCAGCAGGCGCTCGGCGTAGTCGGTAATGCGCAAAAACCACTGGCGCATTTTCTTTTTCGTTACCGGATGTCCGCCTCTTTCGCTCACGCCGTTTATCACTTCGTCGTTGGCCAACACAGTGCCCAAGGCTTCGCACCAGTTCACTTCGCTGTAGGCCAAATAAGCCAACCTGAATTGTTGCAACACTTTTTCCTGCTCAGCTTCAGAAAAAGCAGCCCAGTCATCGGCAGTAAACCCGTTTTCCACCTCGAAACCCTTTGAACCTTCAACTTTAAACCTGTTGACCAATGTCTCAATTGGCTCAGCTCTATCGGTTTCCTTGTTGTACCACGAGTTGAATATTTGCAGAAAAATCCATTGTGTCCATTTGTAATATTCCGGATCGCTGGTGCGCACTTCGCGGTCCCAATCGTAGGAAAGCCCCAATATTTCCAGTTGCTTTTTATAGGTAGCAATATTTTCCGCAGTGGTATCGGCGGGGTGTTTTCCGGTTTGTATGGCATATTGTTCGGCGGGCAAGCCAAAGGCATCAAAACCCATGGGGTGCAGCACTTCAAAACCTTGGTGTTTTTTAAATCGCGCCACAATATCAGCCGCCACATAGCTGAGCGGATGGCCTACGTGCAAGCCCTTTCCGCTGGGGTAAGGAAACATGGTAAGCGCGTAGTATTTTGGTTTTCCGCTCTTTTCATCAGCCTTATATACTTGGTTATCTCGCCAGTACTGTTGCCACTTTTTCTCTATCTCGGCGAAATTTATTTCCTTCATTTAGGTCGTATTTTCGCGCGAAAATAGCCAATATTAAGGCTTTCGACACCATTACAAAGTCAAGAGTTTAAATGAACAAAACAGAACAGTACCAAAACATTTACACCGCTTTTTCAGCCTTGCTCAAAGCCCCTGTAGCCGACTATGTGCACATGAATAACCTGTGTGCACTGCTCAAAAAAGAATTCCACTTTTTTTGGGTGGGTTTTTATTTGCGTCAGGGCGAAGAAAACCTGCAAATAGGCCCATACCAAGGCGAAGTGCCCTGTTTTGACATAAAAATAGGCAAAGGAGTCTGTGGCACCGCTGCGGCAGAAAAAAGCACCCAAGTGGTGGCCGATGTGCATGCGTTTCCCGGCTATATTGCCTGCCATCCCGAACCCAACTCAGAAATAGTGGTGCCGGGATTGAACGACGGAAACTGTGTGTTTGTGTTGGACATAGACCACGTTGATAAGAACTATTTTGATGCGGTGGACCAAGAGTGGCTCGAAAAACTATGCGCCCTGGTGGTAGAAAAACTGAATTGAAAAAAGCATGACAAAAGCATACAGCGGCGATACCAAAAGCGTACTCGGACTACAATTGCCTACCGACCCGAGGTGGGCCGATTTGGCAGGCAAGCAAATAGAATTTATCCTTACCGACCACGCCTATTGCGAGCAAAAAGCAGCCACTACCTGCATATCATTAATAGTGCAATACCCCGACAAAAAAGAATTGGTAGAGCGGGTGAGCCCGCTGGTAACCGAGGAGTGGGGCCACTTTAGAATGGTGCTACAGGAGCTCAAAAAACGCAACTTAACGCTAGGCAAACAACGAAAAGATGAATATGTAAACCAACTGCTGAAACAGATACGCAAAGGGGTGGGCGACTACCAACTGATGGACAAACTCTTGGTTTGCGCCCTGATAGAAGCCCGAAGCTGTGAAAGATTTAAAAGGCTGCACGAAGGCTTGGAAGAACAAGCACTCAAAGATTTTTACTACGCCCTGATGGTGAGCGAAGCCGGACATTACAAACTATTTATTGAGCTGGCCGAAGTATATTTTGACAAAGAGGAAGTGCGCCAACGCTGGCTTGAAATGCTGCAGGTTGAAGGAGAAATTATGAAAAGCCTGACACCACGCGGCGACAGAATTCATTGAAAATTGAGTGAAAGGAATGCACAGCACTAATCAAACCGCACAACGTGCTCAATTTTAATCCTTCACCACAAAGAGAGGAGCGAGCGCTTATTGTCCATTTCATGCGGGACATCGGTTTTTCTCACAAGCACAGGCTACAAGTATTAAGAATTTGTTGCGAACACCTTATTTTCGCTTTAAATAAAACACTACCAAATGAAAAAATTATTTACTCCCATTTTATTTTTCATCCTTTTGGCAGGAAACACCTTTGCCCAAACCATTCCAAATGCAAGTTTTGAAGACTGGCAATTTAATCAATTGATTGATGCGGACAGTTTGCTACACTGGAGGGCAAAGTATGATTACTTTAACGAAGACCAACCCATAATCAAATCGAGTGATGCGTTTAAAGGTGATGCCAGCGTAATGGTGCAAATACCAACCTTTGGCGACTCAGGAGTTTATACCATAATTGGATATGCCGATTTTAAAGAAGATGCTCTAACCGGCTATTACAAAGCAGATTTGGAAAAAGGCGACTCAGCTGCCATTGTGGTGCAATACGTTAAGAAAGACTACACTGTAAAAACCGAAAAAGCACTGATTTTGAAAGAATCTGTTGGAGAGTGGACCTATTTTCAACTTCAGTTTCAAAAAACACAAAACGCCGACTCAATCAAAATTGCGTTTTACCCTTCGCTGAATATCAAAGCAGCCAAATCGACTAGTAAACTGTGGATTGACAACATCAGCTTTGGCACCTATGTAGCTGTTGAAAAAGCCACTGAATTGGATTTCAGCGTATATCCAAATCCGGCCAGCAGCATTATATCGGTAAGATTAAACGAAAAAATGAACAACGACGAAAGCACCAAAATAGAATTGCTAGACCTTGCCGGCAGGGTGCTGCAAACCTACGGACGCAACCAAACAAGCATTCCTGTGGCTCAATACCAGCCCGGTATGTACATGGTGCGCGTTAGCAGCAAGTCAGGTTCGGTTGTCAAAAATGTGATGTTCAACTAACAAGACGTTAATTCGACAAAAAGCCACGCAACTGTGCGTGGCTTTTTTTTACTTTGGCCGCAAGTTTTATGCAAACACTATTGAGAGTTTTCGGATTGGTTTTTTGCCTTGGGTTGGTGTCGGCCATCATGCCGGCGCGCTATGACGTGGGCAGCACCAAAGAACTTCTTGAACTTGAAGAACACACCCTTGACCTGGTGAACAAGTACCGAAGTAAAAAGGGGCTCAACGAGCTCAAATCAATACAATATATGCAGGATTTGGCCCGCGAACACAGCCTTAAGATGGCACAGGGTGTACGCGCATTTGGCCACCGCGGCTGGGACGAAAGAGCCGATTTGATTTTTGAAAATATTGAAGTGGAAATGGTAGCCGAAAATGTGGCATTCAACAAAGGCTACGACGACCCCGCCGAAAGGGCTTTTGACGGTTGGCTGCACAGTTCTACGCACAAGGAAAACATATTGAACGAAGACTTTGACATAACCGGTGTGGGCATATCAAAAAGTGAAGACGGCACCATTTACTTCACGCAGATTTTTGCCAGTTACCTGGAATAAGAAAGCAAAAAAGGGGGATTTAACAGAACAGAAATAAGACTGAAAAGCAGGCTAAAACCTTGAAGAAATAGCTTCAAATGCCAAGGCGCCCCAACCAATTATAAGACACAAACCACCAATGGGCGTGACAATGGTAAACCACCAACCCGCAAGTATGGCGTAGGCGTAAAGGGAAAAGGAAAACAACACAATACCCAGCAAAAAGGCATAGCCCGACACTACGAGACTTTTGCTTTTCTGTTTTCTATTGGCGTAATAGCCCACAAAAACCAGCATAATGGAATGTATGAAATGATACTCCGAGGCGGTTTTGAAGTTGGCGAGTTCTTCGGGCGTCATGATACTTTTGAGCCAATGCGCACCAAAGGCGCCTATCATTACTGCAAGTGCTCCTGATAAAGCACCTAACATTAAAAAATCTTTCCCTTTCAATGTGTAAACTTCTGAAGTTCCTTGTACAGTCTGTGTATGGGCAAGCCCATTACGTTGTAAAACGAGCCACGAATATAATCAACTCCTACCATACCCAACCACTCTTGAACGCCATAAGAGCCCGCTTTATCGAATGGTTTATAGTGTTCAATGTAAAAGTTGAGTTCTGCCGCATCCATTTCAACTATGCTTACTTCGGTTTTGTCGGTAAATGAAAGCTGCTGCGCTACAGAACGGATGCAAACGCCGCTATAAACACGGTGTACAGCCCCCTGTAGCATATTCAGCATCTCAAAAGCATGTTGGTTGTCAATCGGTTTTTCTAAAATATTGCCCTTTATTTCTACCACCGTATCGCAGGTTACCAGCACTTCATTGGCCTGCAAAGGGCGGAAAGCCTCCGACTTTTGAACCGCCAAATACTCAGCCACCTCAGCGGCAGGCAAGGTATCAGGATATTTTTCATCGGTAGGATAAACTTCGGTGGTGAATGTATAGCCCGCCATTTCAAGTATTTCCCTGCGGCGCGGCGATTTCGAACCGAGTATTAAATCTTTTGTAAACTGCATTTAAACAATTCCTATTGACATTACTCCGGCAAGCATCACTATTTTGAGCCAGGTACTCAGCTTGTACCAATCGTTTTTTTCCTGCGCCCTGAGCAGCATTACCAAACTGCGAATGCTAATAGGAAGCATTAAAAACAAATAATAATAGTTGAGAACGCCACCGGTATGGTAAAATGTTTTGTTGAGCAAAGCAAAAGTGAATGCCGCAACTCCTACAATTACAATTACAGACAAAACCGACAAAATGAGACGGCTGCTTTTCAGGGGCAGCATTATAGCTGCGGTTTTCGCTTCGGCAAGTTTGTCGCCTTCGCTGTCTTCAATATCCTTTACCCACTCGCGCAACCAACCGGTGAGAAACGCAAAAAACAGGATAAACCAGTAAAACACCTCATTGAAACTCCAAACGGCTTCCTTACTGCCGGAAATTGACAAGCTGTTTTCATCAAAAATTAAAACAGGCAAAAACACAGCAGCTTGCATGAGTGCCACCACCAAGTTTCCCGCAAAAGGTGCTTTTTTCAACCATTTGGAATAAACAAAAAGCAGGGCGGCACAAATAAAGTTGAGCCATAATAAATAGCTGTTTACAGAAAAAGCGAAAACCAATGCCAGCAGATTGAGTACCGCGTAGAAAGCCAAACCTTTTTGTTGGAAAAACTTACGCAGAAACAGGTTTCTACCGGGTCGGTTTACCGCGTCAATCTCAAAATCAAAGTAATCGTTGATGATATACCCGGCAAAAGCCACTATAGCGGTTGAGATGATAATTGCCAACATTTGCTCTGTTGTGCCCAATTGCAAAAGCCGCAACATGAGCCATTGCCCCAGCGCCATAATGAGCAGGTTGCCAAATCGGGTTGATATGAGAATTTGCTTAAACATGCAGCAATTCAGGGAGCTCCCACTTGTTTTGGGCACGCAACACCATTTCTATCACTTCGCGCACGGCTCCGTCACCGCCATTTTTTTCGGTCACGTAGTCGGCCATTGCCAATACATCCAAACAAGAGTTTTTTGGACAAACGCCAATTCCTGAGGCAAACAAGCATTGCATATCGGCTATGTCATCGCCCATGTACAATACTTCGGAAGCGCTAATTCCTTCTTTCTCTAGAATTTCTTTGTAAGCGGGTAGTTTGGGTTTGGCGTTCATATAAATATGGTGCACGCCAAAATTCTCAAACCTGTCGTAAGCCGCTTGCGAAAAACCGGCGGAAATAATACCCAACACAAGACCTTGCTTCACGGCGCGGTTTAGGGCCGAACCATCTCGCGTGTGCATGGTACGCACCAATTCGTTGTTGGGCATCACTTGCACGGTGCCATCGGTAAGCACACCGTCCATATCAAATATTAGCGCCTTTATGCCGCGCAGTGTTTGGTAAAAATCAGGGTTACTTTCCAAATTTTCGGGTAATTGATTGGGTAAATATATCGTATAAATTGAGTGCCTCAGGTATTTCCTTCAGCGCATTTCGGTGTTTTTCAATGGTAGCTGTATCACCTCGCCGTGCCGGACCGGTTTGCGCCGCTTCGCCACCCAAAGCAAAAAATTTGGCTACCGTTTCCTGTGCCAGAGCTTCAAAAAAAGCCATGTCCAATTGGTTACTTGCCGCCAGACTTTGTGCCTGATGCAGCAGATGGTTCATAAAATTGTTGACAAAAACGGCTGATAAATGGGCTTGCGCTCGCTTGCTGCTGTCGAGCTCGATATGCGGAAATCCACAGGTTTTTGCCAACCACAGGAGTTTTTCCATTACGCCTGCATCGCTGCCTTCTAGGCAAACAGGCAACTGATTTGGTTGGAGCAACCTGCCGGTGGTCATGGTTTGTAAGGGATAAAACACCCCTTTTCCCCCTTTGTTCTCCAAAGCATCAATCGCAACCGATCCACTGCAATGAACCATGCAAACGCGGTTGTTGGCTCCGAGCCATGCCGAAACCGGAGCAATTGACGCGTCGTTTACGCACAAGAACAACAAATCGCATTCGGGCAGATTTTGGGCATAAGGCAATTGGTCGATGCCGCATTCCTCAGCAATAATTGCTGCTTTTTGGCTGTTGCGCGAAGCTATAAACACCACAGGAACAGCGGCTTGCACAAATTGGTGACTCAGTTGCCAGGCGGTATTGCCCGAGCCAATGATACCAATTCGCATTTTTTCAATCAAGGCTTGCTTTTTAGTTCCAGCACGCGGCGGTAGGCGGCCATAATACTACCTATAAACAGGAGAATACAACCCAACCACAACAAATTGATCATAGGAAATACCATGGCTTTCATAATGATATAGTCGGGTGATGGGTCGTTTTTAAGCGCAAGGGCAATTTCAAAATCCTTGGTGTCGCGGTTGATATTTACAAAAAAGGCCCTCAGCCCCAAGTCATCATTATAGGCTGCCGGGCGAAACAATTTGGAACCACTGATGATAAAGTAGGGCGAAATATTGTATTCCTTTCCATCTTTAAAAAAGCTCATTTCAAGCGTGGTGGCATACAAACTGTCCTTTACTTCTTTGTAAGCTTCAGGTATGGGCGGCGACAAATTGATCATGCGCACAATAAATTCCATATCGCGGTATTTCAGCGTATCGCCAATACTTACGGTATAGTTTTCAGCATCTTCCCACTCGCCTTTTTCTTCGCCGGTAGGCACCGAGGTAACGTGGGTGTACAAATCCCAGCCAAAATTGCGCAATATACTTGGGTCAGAAGCCAAGCCCATCTGCTCGCTTATTTGCGCTTTGGGATACAAGAAAAAACGGTCAACGGTTTTGCCCGTTTCTGCATCCAGTTTTTTGTATTCTACCTTATAGTAGTGGTTGGGCTCTACAAACGAATCGGTGAGATAGGTGATGAGATAACCGCCCATAGGAATTGGTTTTCCTTTGGGTAACATCACATTCACCACCTTTTCTTCGTCGGTATAGTTTTCGCCAAAATCAATGCCTGCATTGTTGCGCGAAACCACTTGTCTTTTTCCATTTGAAATAAGTGCGCCAATGAAGATGAGTCCGATGCCAATGTGGGCAATACTTGCACCTCCAAAACGCCATTTGCCCGACTTGAAATAAGGCAACAACATTTGCACATTGCCAACTATGGTAAAAACCGAGGCAATCAAAAGCACGAGCAACAAGGCATCATATACCTGCGCACCAAGTATAAAAATCACCGCAATAGGCAGCGAAATAAGAAATCCGGTGAGTAGTTTCTTCCAAACCTTATCCGGCGATTTGCGGTATTTGAAATACTGTCCGCCCGCGGTGAGCAGAGCCACCAAAATGGCAAAAGGTATTTGAAAACGGTTGTAGTGCGCTACCGGATTGGTAGGCGGTGCCATGTTGAAATTGCTCACAAAAAAGCCAATAACCTTGTTGAGCACCGGTATAGAAGTAGAAAAAATGACTTGAAAAGCCGAAACAATAAGCACTATACTTCCCACCAGCATCCACAACTCGCGCGAGGTTAGGGCATCTTCGGTTTTGGGTCGGGGAATGTGTTTGTAGCCAACAAGTAGTGCAATGGCAAACAAGACCACAAACATGAGCAAAAACAAAAGCAACTGCCCCGAAAGGCCAAGGTCGGTAAACGAATGCACCGATGTATCACCCAAAATACCGCTTCGGGTAAGAAAGGTAGAATACAATATGAGGATGAAGGCAGCGGCCAGCATGAGCATGGCGCTCAGCAATGCTTTGCCTGTATTTTTAAAAATTACCAAGGTATGCAAACCCGCCGCCGCTACGAGCCAGGGCACCAAAACAGCGTTTTCTACCGGATCCCAAGCCCAGAATCCACCAAAGGACAAGGCTTCGTAGGCCCAGGCGCCACCCATTAAAATTCCGAGACCTAAAACACCAACAGTCACCGCGGTCCAAGGCATTACAGCTTTTACCCAACCCGTGTTGTTTTTAGTAAACAAACCCGCCATAATGTAGGCAAAAGGCACAATGGTAAGCGCAAAACCCAGGAACAGCACCGGTGGGTGAATCACATTCCAATAGTTTTGCAACAGTGGGTTTAAGCCCGTTCCATCGGTTAGTTTGGTCAAATAATTGGCTTGGTTGAAGATAGGCGCTTCCATTTCGGTACGCAAAAGCCTGAAAGGGTTCATGCCCAGTTCCTTCATTTCGTCGCCCCAAAGATCCAGCCCGAGCAACATAGCAGAGAGCATCACCTGCGCCAAGACAATCACCGCCATTACCGGCGATTCCCAATCTTTTGCTTTCCAAACCAGGATACTGCCCAGCACCACATGCCAGAAGGTCCACAGCAGGAAACTTCCCTCCTGCCCTTCCCAAAAGCAAGCCAGCATGTAAGCCGCGGGCAAGCTGTTTGATGAGTGGTCCCACACGTAGAAATATTCATAGTAGTGGTGGCTTATGAGGCAACCCAGCACCACCAAAATACCCACTACTCCGGTAAGGTGGGCAAAAAAGCCAATTCTACCGAGTTTTTTCCACGAAGCTTCGTGTGTGATGGTGGCAATGAGATAGGCGATAAATGCGAAAATGGCCGCGCCAAACGACAGACTTACAAAAAAGTAACCAAGGTTGCCGACAAATAAATGTTCGCCAGTGTAAACTACATCCATACCTTATTGTGGTTCTGCGTTTTCGGCAGCCACCACCTGCTCGTTTTTGTATTTAGAAGGGCATTTCTGCAATATTTTACTGGCTTCAAACTCTGAGTCGTTCAGGGCTTTGCCAATAACCACCACTTTCTCAGAACGCTCTATATCAGTAGGTTTAGCGTCGTGAAAGATAATTTTCATTTCGTTTTGGGTGCTATCGGTCATGTAGAAGGTAAAATAGTTGGGGTCTTTTTCAGGATTGTAATCCTGCGGTTTATCGAGCAACAATTTGCCCACCACATGAAACTCTACCCCCGGATTGTCGGTGGCGGTTTTGAAAGTTACATAAGAGCTGGTATCGCTGAAAGTAGCAATCATGATGGCCACTGCCACGGCAATGACCAACAGGGCTATTATTCCACTTTTCTTCATAAAATTATTTGTTCTTTAGTTCTTTTTCAATTTTTGAAATTCTGCGGTCTTGGGTAATGAGGTAACCAAACACCGACAATAAGATAAGTAAAACCACGGCCACTACCACAAAAATTTTCCCGCTTTCTCTAAAGGTTTTGTCCCAGGTTACGGGTTCGTATTTGGCCGCCAGGGTAAACAGCGGTAAAGCTATGAACGCCAGAGCGCTATAAGCTGCTTTCATACATTTTGTCTTTAATATTTCTAATTCGTACTCTCAGGCTCACAATCCATACCCCCAGCATTATCCAGCCTATTACCGCAGGGTAAAAAACCAAGCGCATGGTTCCGTCAAGGTCGTAGCCGCTAAAAGCCGGATTTCCTTCGGCACCGGGATGCAGCGAATCGGTGAGGCGGGGCAGAATGAAAATGAGCGGCACCATGGCGGCAAATGCGTATATGTTGTAAACGGCAGACACTTTGGCTCTCGATTTTGAGTCGGTTATTGAATTGCGCAATACCATATACGCAAGATATATGAGTAAGGTTACCGCGGCACCATTTTGTTTTGGATCGAAACTCCACCAGGCACCCCAGGTAAACTGTGCCCAAATCATGCCGGTGGTGAGCCCTAAAAAGCCAAACAATATGCCGCCATTGGCAAACTCTACCGCCCACACATCATAGCTTTCCTGCTTGGTGTTCAGGTACTTGATTGAATAAACGAGTGAGGTGATAAACATGGCCGTCATGGTAAACCACATGGGCACATGGAAGTAGAGATTCCTGATGGTTTCGTACAAAATTTCTCGTTCCGGTACAGGGCCCAGAAAACCCATTACAGCCACATAAATGAGTATTAAAACGGTAGCTGACTTCCAAACAATAGCTCTCAACGAGGTAAAATTATTGGTAAAACAGTGCGAAATTAGGCATTAACACCAAATGCGATGTGTGATGTTGGTCAATCCTTCCAGAGAAAGGGAAAGAAAACCAAGGAAACGGCAACCACCACCACATCAATTGCCACAAGGCCAATGAAGTCGCTGCGGATAAAGATGAAAGAAACATTTAACAAAACCACTTTTGACAATTTGACCAGCAACAAGACCTGCGGAATAATTACCGGCAAACCAAGTATGGTCATCAGCACACCTGAATTTTTGGCTTTTGCCGCTATGGCCGAGATCATGGTGAAAGTAAGTGCTAAACCAACCGCCCCTGTGAGACTAACTATAAACCACAAGCCGGTGCTTTGAACAGGAAAACCCAAAAGCAGGGCAAAGACCAACGTACTCAACAAGGCCAATACCAACATTAGCAGAGAGTTGAACAACATTTTGGAAATAAGCATGGCTTGCGGACTTACCAATTGGTAATAGTATAAGCGGGTGTTACCCTGTTCTTGAATAAAAGATTTGGCCGCCGCATTTACCGAGGCAAATAAGGTAATGACCCAATAAAGGGCCAGCCAAACAGCTGCTTCGGTACTGATGAAAATTTCGTAGATAACAAAGGCTGTGGAGAGCACGTAAAGCACAATAGCGCTCAGGGCGTTTTTCTCGCGCCACTCAAGCAAAAGGTCTTTGCGCACCAAAAACCAAACCGACTGAATCAATTTCACCGCGCAAAGATGCCCAATATTTGGTTTTAAAGAGATTGAACCAAGCCGGAAAAACCTTGTACTTCCGTTCCGGATAAATTGCTTTGAATTGCGAAGGCTCTCAACTCATTTAAATCGGGGAAAACCTGACACTTCTATTCGGGATAGATTGCTCTGAATTTGCGTAAACTCTTACCCTTTTAGAATGGAGAAGTGTAAGGTTTAAATGGTTGTTAATCAATAAATATTATTGACCGCGAACGTAGAAACTACAACCACCGCAAAACATTCCGCACGGAGTGCTCTGATTTTTTTCCTGAACGCCACGGAGTGACGTCAGAGCAGGAGTAGGAAATAGTTTAAAGTTTAAGGTTCAAGGCCTGCCCGAACCTGAAAGGGGCGGGTTTAAAGGAGGAATGACCTTAAATCTCTACTTTAGCCGCCAAATGAAATTGATGCTAAAATATATTGCACCAGTGGTGTTTTTCGGTCTGTTTTCTTGTGCTCAGCAGAATGAATCAGGAAAACAGTTGACCGAAAAAGAGGTGGTAAACTCAAAGTTGGCTATTGCCCAAATGCTTGATAATTGGCACCATGCGGCTGCGGTAGCTGATGAAGAGGTGTTTTTTGGAAGCATGACGGAGGATTGCATTTACCTGGGCACCGATGCATCAGAAAAATGGCGCAGAGATGAATTGAAACACTGGGCAGCCAAAGCTTTTGACAAAGATACCGCCTGGGCCTTTACCCCTTTTGAGCGCGAAATTTATCTGAATGAAAAGGGCGATTTGGCTTGGTTTGATGAAAAATTGAACACATGGATGGGCATTTGTCGCGGCAGCGGTGTGGTGGTAAAAACTGCAGAAGGCTGGAAACTGAAACACTACAACCTGGCTGTAACCATAGCCAACGAAAAAATTGAAGAATTCAAAGCGATAGAACAGTAATCAGGTTCCGCTCGCACCAAGTAATTCGCGGTATATGCGGTAGTTTTCATCATCAAAACAAATAAAAAGAACCTTTTCAATGTGTTGCGCATGAAAGGCCTGCACCGCCTCTATGGCTATTGCAGCAGCCGCATATTTCGGAAAACGATAAACTCCCGTGCTGATATTGGGAAAAGCCAGGGTTTTATATTGTAGTTCATCGCAAAGAGTCAAGCTATTGGTGTAGCACTTTCTAAGAAGTTCGCGTTCGCCACCGGTACCACCATTCCACACCGGCCCCACCGTATGGATCACTTTTTTAGCTGGAAGCCTTCCGGCGGTGGTCAGTACCACTTGGCCTGTAGGGCAACCGCCTTGTTTATTCCTTATTTTCATGCAATCGGCCAATATTTCGGGGCCGCCTGCACGATGTATGGCACCATCAACACCGCCTCCACCCAGCAAAGAAGTATTTGCCGCATTAACCACCACATCCACCTCCATGCGGGTTATATCGCCTTTAAGCAATTCAATTTTCATCCGCAAAATTTACATTAAATATCATTAAAAAAGCTTTTGCACACAAAGCCACGCAGGCTGTATATATTTGCCACGTTACCCAACAACCTAAAACTTATCTTATGACCGATATTGAAATAGCACAATCCGTCACCCTACGTCACATCAGAGAAATTTCATCTCAACTCAATATTTCTGAAGATGATATGGAGTTGTATGGAAAGTACAAGGCAAAACTTCCACTCAACCTAATCAACGAAGAAAAGGTAGCTCAAAACAAGTTGGTTCTTGTTACGGCCATCTCTCCTACTCCGGCAGGTGAGGGTAAAACCACCATATCAATCGGACTCACGCAAGGTTTGAACAAAATAGGTAAGAAAACTACAGTAGTACTTCGCGAACCATCACTCGGACCAGTTTTTGGTATTAAAGGCGGTGCAGCCGGCGGTGGCTGGAGTCAGGTATTGCCTATGGAAGACATCAACCTGCATTTTACCGGCGATTTTTCGGCAGTAGAAAAAGCACACAACCTGCTGGCAGCACTCATAGACAACAACATACAGAGCAAATCGCGCTCACTTGGGCTCGACCCACGCACCATTGCCTGGAAACGCGTAATGGACATGAACGACCGCTCGTTGAGAAAAACCATAATTGGCCTGGGTGGTGCAGGTCAGGGAATTCCGCGCGAAACCGGATTCGACATCACCGCCGCCTCAGAAATAATGGCTATTCTTTGTTTGAGCAAAGATTTGCACGATTTGAAACAGCGACTTGGCAACATCTTCATCGGTTTTACCAATGACAAAAAAGCCATTTATGCCCGCGATTTAAATGCGCATGGTGCCATGACCGCATTGCTGAAAGACGCCATAAAACCCAACCTGGTACAAACCATTGAAGGTACACCCGCCATTATCCACGGTGGTCCGTTTGCCAATATTGCGCAAGGAACCAACACCGTAGTGGCCACCAAAATGGGCTTGTCATTATCGCCTTACGTGGTTACCGAAGCCGGATTTGGAGCTGATTTGGGAGCTGAAAAATTCCTGGATATAAAATGCGTGAGCGCCGGACTAAAACCAAGCGCCGTAGTGATAGTAGCCACCATAAAAGCACTGAAATACCACGGAACAGGCGACCTGACCCATTTGAAAGACGAAAATGTGGAAGGGGTAAAAAGAGGACTTGAAAACCTGGAAAAACACATAGAAAATGTGAAAGGTTTTGGTTTGCAACCTGTAGTGGCCATTAATAAATTTATAACCGATACGGATGCCGAAATAGCCGCCGTACAAGCCAAATGCGAAGAACATGGCGTGAAAGTAGCCGTGGCCGAAGTATGGGCAAAAGGCGGAGAAGGTGCCAAAGAATTGGCAACTCTTGTAGCAGAAGTAGCTGACAATGCAAAAGCCGGTTTTACCCCAACTTATGATTGGAAATCGCCGGTAACTGAGAAAATCGAAGCCATAGCCACCAAAATATATGGAGCCGATGGCGTTGACTACACCGCCCAAGCACAAAAAGACTTGAAACGCATAAGCAGTCTGGGTTTGGATGCCCTGCCCATTTGCATGGCAAAAACGCAAAAATCGCTGAGCGACAATCCTGATTTATTGGGTCGCCCACGTGGCTTCAACATCACCGTACGCGAAATTGAAGTTGCAGCCGGTGCGGGATTTTTGGTGCCCATTACGGGTGATATGATGCGTATGCCGGGATTGCCCGCCACACCATCAGCCGAGTTTATTGACATTGACGAAAATGGCAATATCCAAGGCTTGTTCTAAGAAAATTAAACGATACTTTAACTGTTTTTTTCAGGTCCCCGGCTACACAACCGGGGACTTTTTTTTATTCCACCCCTACCAAAGAAGTACACAAGTGGTATAAATTGTTTAACTTGCTGTGCTACTGCTGTAAAAATGTACGAGAATGAGGATTAAGATTGAAGACAACAACGGAAAGGTAATTGAAGAATCGGTGGTAAATTCAATGAACCACTACCTGATGGTATTGAACCGATTGAAAAAAAACACCTACAAAATTGAGTTTAGCAACGGCTCAAAACGGCATTCAAGAACCATAAGTGTTAAGTAAACTAAGCAAGCTTACAACCTGCACCCAAGGCACCGGTACATACACCTGCCTGTATTGATCTTTTTTGTTTCAATACGACCCGTCCCTTTTTTCACAATCATGCCAACTGCCAAGTGACGGCCACTCAAGTCAAAAAAATTGAGGTGGGAATTCTAAATAGCCCATGTGAAGGCACAAATCAGTTAGGTAGTAAGCAATGCAACAAGCGTTAAATTGCCTGAAAAAACGGAGTCACTTGAAGAGTTTGCAATATTTCACCCAAATTTGCCCTAACAATTTATGGTAAAAGCATATTTAGCTCGTGTACTGGCTTGGTTTAAAGGCCTTTCATTAGTAAAAAAAATTATCACTGCCTCAGGCGCAGGGTTTCTTGCCTTTGTATTGCTATTTTTCATAATGCTGTATTTGGGCATTTTTGGCGCCATTCCCAACCGCAACGACCTTACCAATCTTGAAGCACTTCAGGCAAGTACCGTTTACGATGAAACCGGCGATTTGCTGGGCAAAATATTTGAAGTAAACCGCACCTATGTAAGCTACGACACCCTGCCGGAAAACTTGGTAAATGCACTGGTTTCGGTTGAAGACGAGCGTTTCTACAAGCACCACGGTGTTGACTACCGCGCCTTGGGCAGGGTTTTGATAAAAGGTTTGTTGCGCGGGCAAAATGCAGGAGGCGGAAGCACCATAAGCCAACAACTCATTAAAAACACCTTTGGCAGACGACAACGCAAACACTTTGGTTTGATTATAGAAAAGTTTAAGGAAATAATAGCCGCAAAACGCTTGGAGAAAATATACAGCAAGGAAAAAATTCTGGAACTCTACCTGAATACCGTTCCGTTCGGCGAAAACGTATATGGCATAGAAGCCGCCGCCGAACGCTTTTATTCCAAGCATCCATCGTTGTTAAAACCCGAAGAATCAGCCGTTTTGGTGGGTTTGCTCAAAGCCAATACGAGCTACAATCCACGCTTGAACCCCGAAGCATCTAAAGAACGCAGAAATGTAGTATTTGCCCAAATGCTTAAAAATAAGTACCTGACAGATGACGAATACAACGAGCTGTGTGCCAAACCATTGGAGATAAACTATAATGTAGCGAGCCTTAGCAACCACCAGCCACATTATATGGCATTGATTGAAAAAACCGCCAATGAATTGCTGGCTGATGATAAAAAACGAGATGGCAAGCCTTATGATATAAAAAATGATGGTTTAAAAATATACACCACCATCAACAAAAGCATACAAACAGCCGCCGAAAATGCCATGCATGAGCATATAATCGTTTTGCAAAAACAATTGGAAGCCAACTGGGGCAGGGTAAGACCTTGGGGAGCAGATCCTAAGTTATTACAAAACGCCATTGAAAATTCAAGACGCTACAACTACCTGAAACGGCAGGGTAAAAGCAAGGAAGAGATAGAAAAAATATTCAGCACCCCAATAGCCATGAATATTTATTTTGCCGATAAATCAAGGGTAATCAAATCATCGCCCATTGATTCAATAAAGCATCTCCTTTTTCAATTGAAAGCCGGTTTTGTGGTGCGCGAAAATAAAAACGGCCACCTGTTGGCCTGGGTAGGCTCACCCAGTTATGAGCATTTCAAATATGATTATGCCACCGCCAAAAGGCAAGTGGCAAGTACTTTTAAACCCATTGTATATGCCACTGCACTTGAAGAAGGCTACAAACCTTGTCAATATTATAGAAATGATAAAATAACATACACCGACTACGACGATTGGGAGCCTGAAAATGCCGACAAAAAATACGGGGGAAAATACAGTATGGCCGGTGCCTTGGCCAACTCGGTAAATGTGGTTGCGGTTGACTTATTGTACAAGGCAAAAAAAGAAAACGTGGTTGAAATGGCTCACAAAATGGGGATAAACAGCGACATTCCGGCATTACCTTCCATTGCTCTTGGTGTGGCGGATATCAGTTTGAACGAAATGGTGACCGCCTACAGCATTTTTGGCAATTCCGGTGAACTTGTACCCAACCGCATCATTACGAAAATAGAAGATAAAAGCGGAAAAATAATTTATGAAAATAAAAGTAATGATGCCGAAAAGGTAATGGACGAAGACAATGCGCGCATTATGATAGAGTTGCTCAAAGGGGTGGTTGACAAAGGAACCGCTCGCCGCTTGCGACAAACATACAAACTGCCGAATGACTTAGCCGGTAAAACAGGAACGGCCCAAAACTATAGCGATGGATGGTTTATTGGCCTTACTCCGGCCATAACAGCAGGCGTTTGGGTGGGCGGCGACCAACCTGCAATCAGGTTCAGAAGCGGTACTTACGGTCAGGGAGCCAATATGGCCTTGCCCATGTTTGCACTCATGCTCAAACAGCTCAATGCCGATACCAGCCTGAATAAATACACTCAAGGTGAGTTTGCACCACTTGACAAAGCCTTGCTTTCCAAACTCGATTGTGCAGATTATGTGGACGACAATGGCTTGGAAAAATTCTTCAACTCACTGCGCACCAAAGAATTGAGTGATGACAAAATAGAGCGCCGCAACCGAAGAAAAAAGATTCTGAGAAGTGTCTTTGATATTTTGGACTAGATTTTCAATCGGGCAACAGTTGTGGACCCACTGCATAGAACCACAAAACGGCTCCCAAAAAGCTACCCAACAAACCTGAAAAAATAAAAATAATGCGTTATTTGCCTGACAATAGCTTTATAAATACAAATACCAGAAGCGCTGAAACAAATAATAAGAACCCAAAAGTTCCGGTAAAAATGGTACTAATCGGGCCGCCTGCAAGTATTAAAATTTCGTGATAACTTGATGCCAATTCATTACCGCAATACCAATTGGTAGCATGGTATGAAATGTTGGCAAAACAACCCATTAATCGTGCAAACAACCAATGGCCCATTTCATGAAAAATGGTCCCAACGGCAGTTAAACCTATAAACACTATTGTATTTATGACCGCGAATCGCATGATGAATAGTTAGTTTCAATCAAACCATTTGCTCATGATATCCATACCGGTTAGTTCATCAATTCCGTTGAAGTCGTAGCGTTTGAACCTATTAAAAAACGTGGTTTCCATTCTTTTTTAGAAATTATTTAAAAGCAGTAATTTCCATCAATTCTCTTTCATTCTAAGCCAACCCAAAATTCGATCATTATTCAACTGCCATTTATTATCTATTGGATGCAGTTCAAATTGTGCCCTGCTTGAACCAAAAGAACCGGTATTCTGCTGAATAACTTCTACAATATCATTTTCAATTGAATAAACTATGGCTACATGACCGTGAGAATTCAATAAATTGCCTTTAAATACCACTATATCACCTACTTCAGGTTTTTGAGTTCCCGGATTTGAAAACTGAACCAAATCGCGTTGTGGGTTCAAAGTGCCATCTGAAACTCGTGGATCATAATAATCTTTTGCATCACCATAGGTTTCAGGCATTTTATGTTGATAATATTCATAATAGTATCGCTTTACAAACTCCACACATTGGTATCTCAGGCCAATATTATAGTTGCCCGGCGCCAAGCAACGTCCATCTACATGGTCCATACCGCCATTGTAGTACACATAAACCCCGTTTAAACTATCAATTCTATCACCAAAAGCGTGGTTAAGATTCAAATCCATGTGTTTTGATGCTTTGTACATGCCAAATGTGGCCGCGAGCAAAAGCAACACGATAAGCAAAAACTTGTATTTCTTTTTTATTTTCATTTCTTGATGTAATCAAATCGACGGCAAACAATTTCAAATACCGGCAATATTAACATTATCTGCTGCATTTTCATTAAGGGGCCGCTCCTGATATTTCTACTGTTCCTTTTTTGACTACCAAATACCCTTTTGAAAGAACCATAACTAAAGCTTCGGATACATCCGTCTGATATTCAGGTTTTTACGCAATCTCTCCGCACTTTAAACATCACCTATCAGCTTCAATTTCAACAAGATATACATACAGGATGGGATTTTGACTTGAATTATTATTTGGGCATATCTGTAATCGTGCCACTGCGTAGCTAAGGTAGTCATTTGAACAGTTCAAAAAACAAGAAAATGACAAACAAAG
>WGNN01000101.1 GCA_016124515.1 bacterium | reverse complement strand
TGAAAGTTGTGCTCATTGCTCCTTTCTTGTACTTTTTGCTTGACCAAAAAGTACCAAAAACTCAAGGCTTGTTTTCTTTTCTTAACGCTCCGAAACAACCGAAATTCCTGAACAAAAAAAACTCGCCGCCACTTGTGGTGTTGCAAATCAAATATTTGGCTTATCCAAAGCTTGAACCTTTTGTTGCTTCGTAAAGGCTCATACAGCTTTTTGTTCCGGGCGGAATTTCAGTCATTTCTCCACTAAAAAGAAAAAGAGCCGTCCTAGTTGAATAAAAAACAGAGATCATATTAATAATTGGCTCAGTTTATTTCAATTGCATGGCCAGCAGAAATTCCTGTGCAGGAAAACGGTAGTATTTGTTGCCCAGATTGCTCATGGAATAGCCAATGCGGTACTGATTTGCTCCAATAGAAACGGTGGCTGCCACGCTTAGCGACAAGCCATTGGCCGAAGTTCTGAAAGCGCCAAGCTCCAGCGAATTGTGGTACCTGAATCGGGCACCAATGTTGTTTTGGGGTTTCAAATTTTGGGCGGGTAGCAGCCAATACAAGGTAGGTAGCAGGTCCCAGTCTTCATTGAGTTTCTGCGCAAAATCTATATAAATAGAGGTTTGTCCGGCTTTGTCGGTATTGGCCTTTACACCTTGTGAAATACCCACGGTAAAGCGGCTTCCCTTAATTGCCAGGCCGGTATTCCACACCAAGTGGGTGCCACTGCCAATTTGCAGCCCCGAGTCATACCGCCAGCCAAAAGCCCCTACCGATGCGCCGGCACTCAGGCTCAGGTCATCAGATAGCTTAATGGGTAGCGCGTAGTTGAGCTGCAACGCATGTTGTTGGTTGTTGTCGTAGTAATCGCCAAAATAGTTGACCCCAAGGGCACCATAGTTGGTGCGTGTTTCGTAGTTGAGCAGCAACACGTTGTTGAACAAGCCACTGCCAAACGACTGCAATTGGTTGTGCAACATGATGTTTCGCTTGACCGACAAAGCGGTGAAAGCAGGGTTTTGCCACGAAAAGTTTTCGTAAAACATGTTGGGGTGCGGAACCTGTGCTTTTGCCAGCAAACTAAAGGCACAAAGTACCACGATGGTGCTAAGGGTTTTCATACCACGCAAAAGTAACGCGCATTCTCGCTTAGAATTCAAATGGTCCAGTGGCCATTTCACAAACAGAATGTAGCCATCATACTCCCTCGACACAATTAGGTCGGGTTTTGGATTTCACTGAGCGTGTGGATTCTTATCAATCAGGCCGGGTTTTAAAACCGGCAATCAAAAGTGACAACACAAGCCCGCACACAAACAAAGCAATCAATCAGGTCGGGTTTTAACCCGGCCTAAAAGACCAACCCAACCAACAGACCAAACCATCCAACAAAAAAGCAATCAAAATCCCCCAAGCAAATCACCCTATTAATTAGGTCGGGTTTTAACCCGGCCAACAAGCTTAACTCGAACAACAAACCAAACCCTCCAACAAAAAAACAATCAAAATCCCCCAAAGCAAATCACCCTATTAATTAGGTCGGGTTTTAACCCGGCAAACAAACCCAACCCGGCCAACACACTTAACCCGGCTAACAAGACAAACCCGGCCAACACGCCTAAACCCAACAAACAAACCAAACCCAACAAACAAACCCAATCCCGCCACTTACCAACAAGTAAGTTTTTTCAATAATCTTGAATTAATACTTCTGTAGGAATATGAAGGTGGTCATGCAGCTTGCGAATCATAGCCAAAGTGAGTTTGCGCTTCTTGCTCAATATTTCGCTAACCCTGCTTTTAAAACCCACCACCTTTGCCAGCTCCGATTGGCTTATTCCCATCTGCTCCATTCTAAACTTTATGGCTTCAATTGGGTCGGGCATGCCAATCGGAAAGTTTTCATTTTCATATTTGTCAATGAGTATTGATAGAATTTCCAATTCATCACCTTCTTCGCTTCCTTTTTTGGCATCAAAAATCACCTCAAGTCGTTGCAAACCCTTTTGGTAATCTTCTTCGTTTCTAATGGGTTTAATTGTCATATTCAATTTTACCTAAAACTCCCATATTAGCAAAAACGAATTTTCTCTATCGCAGCTGCAATACTGCCTACCCACAGAAACCCACTCGCAAATCACCCTATTTATTAGGTCGGGTTTTAACCCGGCCATCAGACTTAACCCGGCCAACAAGACAAACCCTACCAACAAAAAAACAATCAAAATCCCCCAAGCAAATCACCCTATTAATTAGGTCGGGTTTTAACCCGGCCAACACGCGTAACCCGGCAAACAGACCAAACCCAACCAACAAAAAAACAATCAAAATTCCGCAAGCAAATCACCCTATTAATCAGGTCGGGTTTTAACCCGGCCATCAGACTTAACCCGGCCAACAAACCAAACCCGACCCTACTCAGCCACAGCTTCCAAGCTACTGATGGTGGCCACACTAAACCAGCCAACCGCTTGGTCGGCTACTTTGTCGGTCCCGCTGTCGTTAGTTATATTGGTAACTACATTGTAGGGTGGCGTGGCAAACAAACCGCCATTGGTTATTTGCGACTGCGCTTCAAGCAGAAAATTGTAGGTCTCGTAGGTAATGCCCAAAATCTCAACCCGCACCTTATCGCCTTTTTGGAAAATATTGGGAAAAGTGGTGATGCCCCTGCGTATCGGCGGAATGAAGGTGAGTCCATCGGAACCTTGCCCTTGTGCCGCATCATAAGACACATTCAAAAAATTGGGGTCGCTGATAAAAGTATCGTTCACATAGGTTTTAATCCAATAAAAATTGGGCATTCCGGGTATGTCCTTCCCCCAAAACTCACCAATATAACCGTCAAGCGTTCCGGGGCCATTGGGCACTTGCAGCTCAAAGGTTATGCTATCAACAGGCGTTGTTGGCATGGCCATGGTGTGGGCGCTGTAGTGCTGTCCGTTGTGGCTTATTTTCAAGGTATAGCTGTTGAATGGCAGTACCATATTGTCGGTTTGCGGCAGGGTATAATAGCCTTCTTTGTCGTAGCTAAAACTCCATTCCTGTGCGGTTGAATCATTGAGCAGCGTCACCACCGCATCTTCTACGGGCAGTATGGTGTTGTTGTCAAAGTAGTTGGTGGTCATTACCAAACGCACTTTTTGGGCTTCGGCTTTATCGTTTATAAAGGCATCCACATTCAGTTGCGACACCCCTTCGTCGAGCTTCACATCAATAGGGTCGGTGCAGGCAGTGAGCAGCAAAAAAATGGCTGATAAGGCGCAGATGGTTTTGTTTGAAATATGCATAGCTGTGCGCTTATTTAAAATTGAAGTTCCATGAAACGGCTGGCACCACGCCGGCTATTATGCTGTATTTGAGCGCCTGTGTAACCCCAGGCGCATTGGGATCTTGCTGGAAATAAACCGAAAACGGATTGCGGCGGTTGTAGGCATTGTAAACCCCAATCACCAGTTCGCTTTGCAATCTTTTGGTTGAAGCCTTCGGCATGCCGCGGGTTACTGACAGATCGAGCCTGTTGTAGGGCGGTATGCGGTAGTTGTTGCGCGATTGGTAAGAGTTGTGTGGTATTACCCAATCGCCAATAAGTATGCGGTTGGTAGGAAAAGTGGCCGGTGTACCCGTGCTGAAAGTAAAGTTGGCTGAAAAGGTCCATCTATCATTTATCGGATACATAACCACCACACTTAGGTTGTGCCTTTTGTCAAAGCGGCTTGGAAACCAATTGTCGCGGTTGATGCCCAGCACCTGTCGCTCGGTTTTGCCAAGCGTGTAGCTTATCCAACCGGTTATTTTTCCGGTACGTTTTTTAATGTACAATTCTAAGCCGTAAGCCCTGCCGTGGCCGGTAAGCAAGTCCGCCTCAAGGTATTCGTTTAGCAACAGATTGGCATTGTTTATATAGTCCACCTGATTTTGCATGTCTTTATAATACACTTCCAGCGAGGTTTCAAACATATTGTCTTTCAAATTGCGGAAATAACCCAGGGCTACCTGATCGGCAATTTGCGGTTTCAGGTTGTTGGTGGCGGGTTGCCACACATCGAGCGGGGTGCTTGCGGTGGTGTTTGAAATGAGGTGTATGTACTGCGCCATACGGTTGTAACTCGCTTTTATTGAGCTCATTTCGTTGAGTTTGTAGTTGATGGCAAATCGTGGCTCCAGGTTGCCGTAGGTTTGTATCACCTCGCCATTGCTGTAGCTAACCACATCGGTAACCGGCTTGCGCAAACCGGGTGCGGCGGGTTGGCCCAAAATATAGGCTTTGCCCTTGCCCATGTATTGGTATAGCGAGTAGCGAAGTCCGTAGCTCATGGTAATGCGGTAACCCAACTTTTGTTCGTTGCTCACGTATGCGGCACTTTCAAGCGAGTATTTGTCGTCAAGACCTATGCTTTTGCTTTGGCCATCGCTGGTAAAGTTGGCGTGGCCGGGCTTGAAGTCGTAAAAGATGCTCTGAAAGCCAAAGCGGATGGTATTGTTGCTATTGGCAAAGTAGGTAAACTCGGGTTTTACGCTGTAGTTGATGATGCTTGAGTTCCAGCGAAAACCTTCTTTGCCACCGGTATCGCCAAAGTTGAGGGCGTAGTCGTAGTCGCTGTAGTAGGCGGTGGTATTGAGAAACAATTTGTTGTTGAAAATGTGGTTCCAGCGGAATGAGGTGGTTTTGTTGCCCCAATCGAAACCTATGCCCAAACCTGCGCCAAATACATCGCGGCCAAAATAGCCCGACACAAAAAAGCGGTTGTTGTCGTTGAGTATGTAATTGGCCTTGGCGGTAAAGTCGTAAAAATAAAATTGCAGGTCTTTCAAGTCCTTGTTGAGAAAGGGCCTGGCCAACACATCGATATACGAGCGGCGACCTGCCAAAATAATGGATGATTTGTTTTTGATAATGGGTGTTTCAACGGTAAGTCTGCTGAATATGAGCCCAATACCACCGCTTACTTCGGTTTGTTTCATATTGCCTTCTTTCATGCGCACATCGAGCAGCGAAGAAAGTCGTCCGCCGTATTCAGCGGGAATGCCTCCTTTTACCAGTTTTACATTCTTTACCGCATCAGGGTTGAAAACTGAGAAGAAACCCAACAAATGCGATGAGTTATACACCGGTGCTTCGTCGAGCAAAATAAGGTTTTGGTCAATAGAACCGCCGCGCACATTAAAACCCGAAGCGCCCTCGCCCACGGTGGTAACGCCCGGCAGCAGTTGAATGCTTTTAATCACGTCCACCTCGCCCAACAGCGCGGGCAGTTTTTTTATTTCTTCCATCTCCACTTTCAGGGTACTCATTTCGGTACTCGTCACATTTTGGTTTTGCTTTTCGCCGGTTATTTCTACCGCCTCCAGCGAGGTGCTTGTTTCTTCAAGTTCTACATTGTAGTTGGTGTTGTCGCTTATTTGCAAGGCAATTTCCTTCGACTCAAAACCCACATAAGAATAGGTAACCTTGTAGTTGCCAATGGGCACGCTGAGCGAATAAAAGCCATATACGTTGGTAACAGCACCGGTGGCCAGCGATTGTATATAGACCGATGCGCCTATGAGTTCTTCGCCGTTTGAGGCATTGCGCACGTAACCGCTCAGGGTAACCTTGCGCTCTTGTGCCTCGGCTGCCAAACTGCTAATAAACAGCAGGCAAATGGCCATCATTTTTTTCATTGCGTTTTTTGTTCTCTGTTTTCTGTTCGGGTTGTTTATCTGTCCCATTGACACCAATTTACTTTACCAAAATTTTGGGTTTGCAAAACTCGAATGGTTTAACCGCCACTTCCAAAAATGGTTTCTTTAATGTTGTTAAAATTTTGTTGCTTCACGCGAAAGAGCGACTGCATTTTTTTGCATAGGTTGCAAAAGCGTTGGCTATATTTTCAACAATAAATGATGAAGCTGCACAAAAGCTCCTTTAGCGGTAAAAAGTTGGTGCATGCAAGAGCCAAATAACATATTATCAATGATCGCTTTACCAAACGGAATAGTTTTGGTCAATAGGCACCTTCCGAGCCTGGTAAAGTGTTCTGTACTTTTCCTTCTCAATTTTGCATCCTTCAACCTGTTTGCGCAACCAAAAGATTGGTCAAGCTATATTGACACCATGTCAGAAGGTTTGGTTTTTCAATACAGTTGTCCCGATAGCATTAAAATTCTTAAACCTGAAGATGGATTGTGGGTGTTCGGATTATTACATGATGATTCATTGGTTCATGAGGTGTGGTTTATTTATATGGAACCTTCAACTGAATGGCCACTTGATACTACTTCCGTTGGTTATAGCGAAAACATAATTGTATCTGGAAGTCCCACCAAGCTCATGAAGAAATACATTTTGGATGGAAATACTTCTACTTGCTACGAACTGAAAATGGTCATTTCAAACTTCAATGTGCTGAGTGAATGTTGTGCGGATACCGAACAATTGTTTGAAATATACCGGCATTTTTTGACTACAGTGGAAATAACAAAGCCATGAATTTATTAGCACTTGGATGGACCTGTTTAATACAAGGTTTCACTATACTTTCCCCCAATAACCATTGGCCAGTTCAATCAGTTTTTCAAGGCCCAGTGCTTGGTGGTTATGATTAAATAGCCGCCCACCTCCACAGCGTATTGCTAAAATTCCGCCTGAAAAATCGACCTTCTTGTCTAACTGCATACAGACAATGGATATCAGGTCCAACTTTTCGTCGGCAGTGATTACCTCCAATTCATCGGCAAATATTTCGTGCAGTTCAGTGGACCTTTCGTTCAGTTTGGCCCCATCGTTCAGCCATCGCGTTAATTCAATAGATTGCAGGTCAAAAATTTCAAGATAGAAATACTCGAAGGTTGGGTGCATTAGCTCGGCCAAATAGAGGCAATTGATTTTTAAGACAAGCATATTATGGTTGCCTTGCCACGCTTCAATGGTGCCATCATGAAAAATTGAAAAAACAGTGGCTATTTGTTTCGGGGTTAAGATTTCGTTTTGTGCATTCACGGGGCTTTCTTTCCTAATTCAGGCCTTGGGTTGTTTTAATTTATTAGTAATCCGGCCTCAAACCAATCACTTTGAAACTGCGACACCCTCAATACACTCCACTGAAACCGATGGTAAAACCATAATAACTGAGGCCAATGCTATGGTTGGTATTGAGATTTTTGTTGTAATAAAGCGGACTGCCTGCGGCAAATGGGGCATTGATGTAGGAAAAGCTGCCGGCAAAGGCGCTGAAGCTCCACAAGCGCAAGCCCAATTGTATGCGCGTGCCATAGCTCAAGGTATAGTTGGCTGTATGTTTATTAGAAAACCTTAAATAGGCTTCACCTTTTGGGCGGTGGTCAACCAACCATCCTGTTATTTGCAAACGGGTTCGTTTTTGTCGCAAAGGCGTTACCCCCAGCATAATACCGCCAAAACTCATGTTATGCCTGCCGTACTGAACCAAAGTATAATTATCGTCTTGCGGTCTTGTGGTAAAAGGTTCGTATTTGGCATGAATTCCCTGATATTGCAACAGATAAGAAATATTGAACAAGCCAAAGAAATTGATACCCACAAGGCCCTGCATATCGGCGTATTTACCATAGAAAGAGCGGGTTGGATCAAGAGCGTTTACTTTTTCGCCCGATGAATCGCGAATGCTTCCATCGTTTATTGGGTTGTTAAAAACAGCATTGGCACCTAAAAACAAACCCACGCGGTGTCCCGATGAAAACCAAATGGTGTGGTTGGCGGCAAATGACCCATACAGTCCGCGTGCTTTAAAATTTGGGATGGAGGCATTGCGGTTGAATGTAAATACCGAATAACCTAGACTGAAGTCAAATTCGCCGGTAATTTCGCCGGGACCGGGGTCAAGTCTTGAATAACCTATTGCAAAATCGGTGGCGCCGGCCACGGCCTCTTTCAGGGGCATTGCGTCTATGCGGGCTTTCAAATCGGTGCTCGGGAAAAGTTGATAAGCTTGCTCATAATAATATTTGGCTGTTTTATAGTCCCCATTTTTCTCTGCTTCCTCGCCTCGCGCCATGTAAACATCGTAATTGCGCAGGTCTATTTCGTGGGCAGACATCTCTTCTTCCTCTTCCGCCTTTTTCTTTTCGGCTTCGGCTTGTGCCTTTGCTGCCTCATCGCTTCCCTGCTGTTGGTCTCCATCTTTGTTATCTTTTTCTTGCTTTGCCTGCTTCTTTGCTTCTTCTGCTTCCTTGCGTTTGCGCAGGCATTCTTCTATTTTCATCTTTAGCTCAGCGCTGGTACCGTAAGGGCTGCTGGTAATGGCTATTTCGCTGATTTCAGGGGTTCCTGCTTCAGACCATTTGACAAATTCTCCTTTATGCTCATTAAAACATTTCTTTGTTTGTTCGTCCAACAAAGCTGATATATCCCATGATGATTTAGTTCTCATATCCACCTCCCTTGTGCCCATTTTGCTATTTTCGAAAAAATAAGAACAAGTATTATAACTTTCTAAACAATGGGCACTTATTGACATCATCACATATCCTTCTGATGCATTGAAAGGAAATATTATACCGCAATCGGCCAAATCACTACCGCTGTATTCCTTTCCATTTAGTTTGTATGATGTAACCTCAATACTTCCAAGCCAGCATTCTATATACCCCTGTCCAACTTGTTTAGGTGCTGATAATACCTGAACGTTGGCATAAACTCCATCACCCAAATTGTGGTTTTTATCTCCATATACTACTTCTGAAAATTCAGTAACGATGGCATCCTGAGCAAGAGCCAACACCACACCAAGTGTGCTCCATACTATTGTGAGTAATATTTTTTTCATCTGCTAATACGATATTACAGGATAACAATTCTTAGATGGATCTGAACCAAAAGTTACTTGCCTTTTCATTGGGACTCCTAATGGAGAGGGGTGACTAACGGTCCAACTGCCCGGCAATATTCGCTGTTGAACTACATTTCGATTATTGCAATCGTAGGTGTGTACTTTCACATGTTGCATAAGATCGAGTGTAAAATTAATTTCAGAAGCGCCGGTCACCGTTGCATCAGGTGTGAGCGTTACATCCAAATAGCGGCCATATTCGCTTATTAAAAAATCAACCTTATCTGCCGAATCTTCTTTTGGTGCCACTTCGCCATAAAAATTGGCCGTTGTACCGGGTTGTTTTGCCTTGCCTTCAATAGCATCGTCAAAATAGGGCGCATGACAACCGCACAGTAAAACCAAATTGAGAACAAAATAAGAAAGCCAATAGGTAATATTACTTTTCATGGAGACTCTATTGAATCATTTTCTATTATAAAATTGACCATTGAGGTATATGCCATAAGGCCCGCATTGGTAAGTGAGGTATTCGGTATTTTCAGGTACAGGTTGGGTAGCTCCATTTACCTCATAACTCTCATAACGCAGCGAAAGGGTGTTTTTCTTCTCGATATTATAAGTACCGGTAACCAATACTCCTGATGTGCTGTGGTCAGGCAAATCAATAGTATAAGTAGCTATAAAATTTCCGTCCTGGAAATTCCAGTTGTCATCGTCTTTGCTAAACATTCCATTGAGGCAGGCCGCTTCATCCTTTATAAGATTCTTGCGCGCAGGACCGTCTTTCAGCGGATACCATTTATATGATTTGGCTCCGGTAAGTCCGAATGGTTTGGTAAGAAACGAATCGAGCGAACCTATCCTGAAGCTTTTTGAAATAAACGTATCTCCTAAGGAAATAAGCCTGAAAACGAACCGTGATTTATGCGCTTGTGCCCCTTTAAAACTGTAGCCGCGCCAATCGATAAAAATGGTGGCGGCGGTGTCAGTGGCACGTATGTCGCTTGAAAAATACGGCACCGCGCCGGTATCGGTAAATGAAGTGCGCTTGTTGCGATCCTTGTGTTTTACCACCTCAAAACGCGCTTGCTCCAAGTGTGGCGCATCGGCCACTATTTTGATGATGGTACTGTCGTAACGCTCTTTGTGACAAGCTGATAACGAAAAGATGAATAGACCATAAAACACCCACTTTTTTCCACCTAAAAACTCATTTATTTTGAAACACTTCACACTCAACAACTTACAAACCAAACGGTTTAGCACATCAAATTAAAGATTTTTTTATGGCAGTAAGCTTAAAATAAGCAGAAAAACAGGCGCGTCGTTATGAAAATAATACCGAATAAAATCCATCAGTTTCTTCCGTTGCTTTTTCAAAATGCCTGAACACTTTACATTTTTGATGGTTATTTTGCCATATTTAGTTTACTCATTTAAAACAACATAAAGTATAAAGTTTATGCAAGTGGCCATCAGACTCATCATTTTTTTGGTATTGAATTTTGCCGCCTTGGGTATAGGTGGTTTGTTTACCAACAAGGGGGTAAATTCAGATTGGTACCACGCGCTAAACAAAGCACCGTGGACACCACCGGGTTGGGTTTTTGGCGCCGCCTGGACCACTATTATGATTTGCCTGAGTATTTATATGGCGAATTTGTGGCCTGTGGTTGGGAATAAAAAACTACTATTAACACTCTACGTTTCGCAGTGGATACTCAACGTTGTATGGAATCCGGTGTTCTTTCACTACCGAAATACCTCGCTGGGTTTGGTAGTTATCAGCTCGCTCACTTTGCTCATGGTATTTCAGGCCTATTTTTATAGTAGCCAAATGCAATTGAAGAGTCTCTTGCTTGCGCCCTATATTATTTGGTTGTTTATCGCCACCTCGCTCAATGCCTATATCGTTTTGAAGAATTAATGAATGTTTTGAAATGCGAAATAGCCAATTTTGGTTATTATTGCTATGAAAGCTGCAATTTGTTGTATTGCTAAGTTCATTGCCAATTGTTTGAAAATTTCAATCATTTGATTGACATCCAATTTGGCAACTTTTATCGGCCATAAAATCAAAATCCGTTTTGAAGCAACTATTTACCTTTCTATTTCTAATATTTTCAACAGGCTACAGCTACTGCCAAAATGATACCAATTGGCAAGCTCCCCCTCGAATCAAAATTTCAGGATTTGCAGACATCTATTATGTGAAGGATTTTGGCAGCAAAACCCACACAGCTAAAAGACAGGATTTTCTATACAACCACAACCGAAAAAATGAAGTGAACCTGAATTTGGGTTTGATAAAAGTATCGGTAAACCAAGCCAAATACCATGCCCGCGTGGCCTTGCAAACAGGTACTTATGCCATTGATAATTATGCGGCGGAAGAAGGCGTTATGCAAAATATTATGCAGGCCAATGTGGGAATTTCACTAAACAAAAAAAACAGCCTGTGGCTCGACGCGGGAATAATGCCCTCGCACATTGGTTTTGAAAGCGCTGTTTCAATAAATAACCCCACCCTTACCCGCTCGTTGATGGCCGAAAACTCGCCATACTTTGAAACGGGTGCAAAACTGAGCTGGCAGGCAAATGAACATTGGAAAATGGCTGCCTTTTGGCTCAATGGCTGGCAACGTATAGCCCGGCAAGCAGGCAACTCTACTCCTGCCCTGGGGACACAGATCAGCTACCAACAACACAGTTTTAAACTAAACTGGAGCACCTTCAGCGGCTCAGAGTTTCCTGATTCAACAAAACGGATGCGCTACTTCAGCAACCTGTATGCCCAATGGAAAAAAGGATTGTTTACCATATACGCAGGTTTCGATCTGGGTTTTGAACAACAACACACCGGTAGCTCAACATATAATACATGGCTGGCGCCGGCGGTAATTATTCAAACCAAACTCAGCGACCAATGGCAAACTGCCCTCAGGTATGAGTATTACCAAGACAAACACGGGGTTATTATTCCGGTAAATGCCATGCAGGGTTTTGCGGTCAACGGGCTTTCTGCCAACATTGACTTCATGCCCAACCGGCAAATTGCCTGCAGGCTGGAAGGCCGATGGATGGGCAGCCAAAACAACACCTTTCCCATTGCAGCACCAGCTGTAAAAAGCAACTTCGTGGTGGCCGCCTCTATTGCAATTAAATTCGGAGCTTTGGTTGGCGGGCAATAAGCTGCTTAACAGCGTTATGTAAAGATTACTGATGAAAATGCCGAAATTCTAATTCGGTCATTCAAAAAAACCATAGCCGAAATTGAAATGGTGAAGAACGAGGCTCTCGATGGTTTAAATACGGGAGGTTACTTGGGTAAATGACCAAACGCAAAACATGCGTAGCAATGTTATAGGCCATTCTTGCAGACGCTCTATGTCAATTCAATGAGATTCTCAGGTCTGATAAGAAATGGTGAAGTACGAGGCACTCGATGGTTTGAATAACGGGATTTTATTTGCGTAAACGACCAAATGCAAAACAAGCGCAACGAAGTTTTTCGTCATTTCTTGCAGACACTTTATTTCAATTGAACGAGATGCTCAGGTCTGATAAGAAATGGTGAAGAACAAGGCACTCGATGGTTTGAATAACGGGAGTTTATTTGCGTAAACGACCAAACGCAAAACATGCGTAGCAATGTTATAGGCCATTCTTGCAGACGCTCTATGTCAATTCAATGAGATTCTCAGGTCTGATAAGAAATGGTGAGTACGAGGCACTCGATGGTTTGAATGCGGAAGTTTACTTGGGTAAACGACCAAATTCAAAACAAGCGTAACGAAGTTATCCGCCATTTCTTGCAGACACTTTATGTCATTTGAATGAGATGCCCAGGTCTGATAAGAAATGGTGAAGAACGAGGCACTCGATGGTTTGAATGCCGGGAGTTTACTTGGGTAAATGACCAAATTCAAAACGAGAGTAACGAAGTTATCCGCCATTTCTTGCAGACCTGACTAGAATGCGAAAGCAGCTTCAAAAGCCCTAAGCTCCTCCAAAAATCCCACCTCGGGCAAGCTTATTTGTTCCAGAATTTTTACCGGTGTCTTTACCAGCACCCGCGGCATCGATACGTTGTAATTTATGCTCAGCACCTCAAGTTCGGGATACAAATGTTTCATATAGGCCACCACCTGATTTACCGAAAAATTATGTTCCACCACATTGTACAAACCCGGGCTCACCTTTCCGGCAATTACTTCATTGAGCGCAGCAGCCAATTTGTCAACATGTATAAAAGGTCGCTGTTGGCTGCCATCGCCAAATACCTTGATTTTTCCATTGAAATGGGCGTTGAACATGTACTTGTTTACCACCGCATCAATCCTCAGGCTCGGGTTGTGTCCATATACGTTGCCCGAACGGATGATATGCACTTTACAGCGGTCTTCGAGCAGTTTCACCTGTTTTTCGGCATTGTATTTTGAAATACCATAAAACGAAAAAGGTTGTGGTTCATAGTCTTCATCCACCGCCGCCTCGGTACGGCCATAAATGGTGGCACTACTCAACTGCACAAAATGTTTCACCTGCTCATTGCGCAGCACGCAGTTTACCAGCAGCGCCGTTCCCCAGTGGTTTACCTGATCAAAAAAATGGCTTTCCGCATCAGAAAAAGGAGTAGTAACCTTAGCGGCAAGATGCACCACGGTGTCAATTCCCTTCAAAGCCTTTTCCATACTGCGTTCATCGAGCAACTCGGCTTCAATAAAACGCACGGGAATGTTGTTGAACTTGGCATGTTGAAAAAAGCTGTAGCTGCGTCGCGACAGGTTGTCGTACACCACAATTTCCTCAATTTTGGTTTGCGCATTTTGTTGCAGCGCCTGCATGAGCGAGTGGCCAATGTAGCCCGCCCCGCCAGTTATCAATACTTTCATTTACTTTTCAATTAAATCGGTGTGTAGCCCGCATTCGGTTTTTTTCATGCCGCTCCATCGTCCGCCCCTATCGCTCAGCGCCGACATACCACTGGGTTTTTGGGTACAAGGTGCACAACCAATGCTGTGGTAACCTTCCGCCTCAAGTGGGTGCGGGGGCATGTTTTCGTCTTGCATATAATAGGTTATTTGCTCTACGGTCCAATCGAGCATAGGATGAAAACGCGTGATGCCATATTTGCCCTTTGCCTCGTAGTCCATTTGGCGGCGGTTTTCATTTTGGTCGCGTCGCACGCCCGTTATCCAAACATCATAGGCAGCCAAAATGGGATCCATAGGCAAGGTTTTGTTTAGATAGCAGCAAGTATCGGGTTGCTGTGCAAAAAGCAAATGACCATCGGGCGTAAGCTGCTGCACTTTGGGAATAGCCGAATAGAGGTCAAGAACACGCAATCCGAGCCACTCGGCTATTTGGTTTTTGTAGGCGATGCTTTCAGGAAAATGAAATCCGGTATTAAGAAAATACACCGGTATGTCCCTATCAATCGATGCAAGTATTTTGAGCATAGGTATGCTATGGCTTTGAAACGAAGAAGAAGCCATCAGGCGTTTGCCCTGCGCCTTGTAGCTCTCAATTTTCTGCGCAAAAAAGTCAATATGTTGTGCAATTTGTTCTTGCATGATTTCACTTGGTTTTGGTGCGGCAAATCTATGCGAAATAACAGCCATAATATTTTGATGTAGGTCAAAAACAAGGAGCCCATTTTACCCCCTTTGAAAAATAATATACTTTTTTGTTTGGAAAATTAAAAACACTTATACATTTGCATCACATTTCAATTACGCCCTCGCACGGAGTGATTGATTTATAAAGAAGCGCGGAGAGACAGGCTCTGTGAAGCGCTAGCAACCGGGAAAAAGTTCCAAGGTGCTAAATCCTGATTCCGCCACGGCGGTAAAATATAAATCAATTTAATGCATCATGAAACACAAGTATTTCACTCAAAACCAACGCTTTAGCGTTCACACATCAGCACCAATCAACAGGCACAAAATGCTGCCCGCCAACCGCATGCACAGCAGTTGTTGCCATTGTATGTGTTGCTGAGCCCTTGGGCTAATTCCGCTTACAACTTTCCCGTAGCATAGGCATCAGGCACTGCGCGCGTACCATTGGCAATGCTGTACTTCATTATGAAAAATATTTACTGCTCCAAGTAAATATAATGGGAAATCCACGTCTTTTTTCAAACCAAATTATTACTAAAACCATGAGCAAATCATACCGATTTGAAACCCTGCAATTGCATGCAGGTCAAGCACCCGACCCCACTACCAAATCGAGGGCGGTGCCTATTTACCAAACTTCTTCATACGTGTTTGACAATGCCTCGCACGCCGCACGCCTTTTTGGCTTGCAAGAGTTTGGCAACATTTACACCCGCATCATGAACCCCACCACCGATGTATTTGAACAGCGTGTAGCAGCACTTGAAGGTGGCAAAGCCGCAGTGGCTGTGGGTTCAGGACAAGCAGCGCAGTTTATTGCGCTCAACAACCTGCTGAGCGCCGGCGACAATTTTGTAGCCTCGCCCTACTTGTATGGCGGAAGCTATAACCAATTTAAGGTGGCTTTTAAACGACTTGGTATTGAGGCACGCTTTGCCAAAAGCGATCGCGCCGAAGACCTTGAAAAACACATTGATGAGCATACAAAGGCCATTTATGTAGAAACCATAGGCAATCCGCATTTCAATATTCCCGACTTTGACAAAGTGGCGGCGTTGGCTCGAAAATACGATTTGCCGCTGGTGGTTGACAATACCTTTGGCGCCGCGGGTTATCTTTTCAAACCCGTAGCACATGGTGCAGATGTAGTGACCGCATCAGCCACCAAATGGATTGGAGGCCACGGCAACAGCATTGGCGGTGTTATTGTGGATGCAGGCAAATACAACTGGCGCAACGGCAAATTTCCACAGTTTTCAGAACCTTCAGAAGGCTACCACGGTCTTCGTTTTGCCGAAGTATTTTCGCCCGAAAGTGCCTTTGGCAATATTGCCTTCGCCATAAGGGCACGCGTAGAAGGGCTGCGCGATTTTGGTCCGGCGCTCAGTCCGTTCAATTCGTTTTTGCTTTTGCAAGGCCTTGAAACCCTTTCGCTGCGTATGGAAAGGCATGTGCAAAACACGCTGCAATTGGCCCTTTGGCTGCAAGAGCATCCGGCAGTTGAGTTTGTTAACTACCCCGGATTGGCAAGCAGTCCTTACCACGCACTCGCTAAAAAATACCTGAAAAACGGTTTTAGTGCGGTACTTAGCTTCAAGCTGAAAGGTGCCGCTACACAGGCCGACAAGCTGATTGATAGTTTGCAGTTGGTGAGCCACTTGGCCAATGTGGGCGATGCCAAAACACTCATTATTCATCCGGCAAGCACCACCCACCAACAATTGAGCGACGATGCACAAAAAGCCGCCGGAGTAACACCGGGTCTGTTGCGGGTAAGCGTGGGCCTGGAGCACATAGATGACCTGAAAGCCGACTTTGCCCAAGCCATAGAAGTGGCTGTAGAAGAACTGGTAAAACTCAGTTGACATGGAAAATTTGAAAATGCGCTTTGTAGAAGAGGCGGATGAAGAAAAACGCCAAATTCCATTGCGGGAATACGAACTGGCCTACACCACTTACGGCAAACTCAATGCTGACAAAAGCAACGTTGTGTGGGTTATTCATCCGCTTACTGCCAATGCACAAGTGCATGAATGGTGGCCGCAATTGTTTGGCAGCGGCAAGTTGCTCAACCCTGATAAGTATTATATTATTTGCGCCAATAACCTTGGTTCGCCTTATGGGTCAACTGCTCCTTTGAGCATAAATCCTGCAACCGGTGAGCCGTATTATTACCATTTCCCACAACTCACCATCAGGCAGCTGGTGGTGAGTTACCAACGCCTCCAAAAGCAACTTGATTTACCAAAAATTCACCTGCTTATTGGTGCAAGTATGGGTGGTATGCAAGCCTTGCAATGGGCCGCCAATGCACCCGATAGCATAGAAAACCTGGTGCTGATTGCCACCAATGCCGTCCATTCGGCTTTTGGCAAAGGTTTTAACGCCGCGCAACGTATGGCCATTGAAACCGATGCAAGTTGGGGCCTGAAACACGAAGATGCCGCGCAGGAAGGTTTAAAGGCAGCAAGGGCCATTGCCATGCTGAGCTATCGCGGCTACCAAGCCTTTGAAAAACAACACGATATATATGGCATAAAAGGTATAACCAGAGCCGAAGCCTACTTGCGCTATCAGGGGCTCAAATTCAACATGCGGTTCAATGCCCTGAGCTATTGGCATTTGACCAAAATAATGGATTCGCATTCGCTTACCGCCTACAAACTGCCGGCCACAAGAGCCATGAAAAAAATAAGTGCAAACACCTTGGTAGTGGGCATACACAGCGATTTGTTGTTTCCACCCAGCGAGCAGGATTTCATTCACGAACACATTCCCAACAGTACTTTAAGGGTACTCCACTCAGAATATGGGCACGATGGCTTTTTGGTGGAGCCCAAGCTGAACGAAATCATAATGAATTGGTACCACGGTAAGAAAACCACATACGTGAACCTCAATTTGCTGTGCCGAAAAATAGTATGGAGCTGAATATGAAAAACAACTAAAGGGGAAAGCAATAATTAAAAACAAATTATCATGAATATCGGATTAATAGGATTTGGTGTTGTAGGACAAGGTTTTTACAACATATTTACCCAAAAAGCACCACAAGGTTTTGCCATAAAACGCATAGCTGCCAAAAACCCCGGCAAAGCAAGAAACGGCCTTGACGCGGCTCTGGAATTTGAAGCCTTAGCTATAACAAATGACCCTGAAATTGACATTATAATAGAAGTAACGAACGACAGTGTAGCCGCACAGAAAATCATCAAAACCGCTTTACAAAACAAAAAGCATGTGGTGACGGCCAACAAACAATTGCTTGCTAAAGAGTTGCCTGCTTTGCTGCAATTAGCGCATAAAAACGGTGTGCAACTCTTGTTTGAGGCGGCAGCCGGCGGGGCAATACCTGTAGTTCAAAACACCATCAATTATTTTCAGAATGAAGATTTTATTTCCTTTGAAGCCATAATAAACGGTTCAACAAATTTCATTTTATCGCAGATTTTCAATAAAGATTGGAGCTATGCCAAAGCACTGGCAGAAGCCCAACAACGCGGATTTGCAGAATCGGATCCAACGGCAGATGTGGGCGGATTTGACGCACAGGCCAAATTGGGCATACTTATTAGTTTGCTTACCAAAACGTATTTACCCGGTGAAAATATTGCTGTTTCTGGCGTAGAACAACTTGGCCCCAATGAGGTGGAAACCGCACGAAAACACCAACTAAAAATAAAACAAATTGCCTATTGCCAAAAAATCAACAACAGCTTGCAAGCCCATGTGTTACCCACTTTTGTACATGCAGAAAGCGAATTATATTATATAGAAAACGAATTGAATGCGGTGGTAATACACGGGGCTTATGGTGGAAAATACAGCCTGAGCGGAGCTGGTGCGGGCGGTTTGCCTACTGGCTTTGCCGTATATAATGACTTGCTGAAAACCACCGAGCCACACGCAACACAGCTGTTGAATACCAAGCCTTTAACGCCTGCTCAAACCCAGCTTACCTTATACCTTCGTTGCAGCGACTATGAAGTAAACTTTGAGCGTTTTGGTTTTGAAACTTTGGCTCAGGTTGATTTTTCAAGTATAATAGCCAAAGTAAGCTCTCACAAATTCAGGGAGTTTTTGCAAAGTCCTATTGCACATTCGGTTTTTATAGCCGAAGCGACAAGCTTGTACAAAGCCCTTAAAAATGAAGAAAAGAGAAAATTAAAGCAGACTACAAAAGCCTGATATTTTTGACTTCTCAATGATTAGAAATTCATGAAATAACAGAAAGCTATTTTTAATTATTATTCGGTGTATTTTGGTTTCCTTGTCGCTCGCTTAATTGTTGGTGGGTAATTTCGCGTTCCGTCCACCTTCTGTAAAAATATTCTACCACAAGAGCTCCGGCAAAAGTGGCCAAACTGGCATAGAAAGCCGCCCGGCTCGTGTTCCATTGGTATTGGAGCAACCCGCCGAAAATGGCCATCAATACCACAATATTTATAATAAGCACTGCGGCATGTCCACCATATTCTTTGCGCAAGCGAAAATGAGAAATGAGCACAAAAATGTAGATAACGGTAAAAACAGTACTTGTTAAAGAAGCAATTGCCCCTAAATCGAAAAACAGAGCGAGCAACAAACCGAGCCCGGCTGTAATATACAGTCCCTCGGTTGACTTAAACCACACTTTGCGCTCAAATACTTCCGGTAGTTCGCCATCTTTGGCCAGCGAATAGGCAATATTGGCACCGCCAAAAATGGTGGCATTGAGCGCGGAAGAAATGGAAAATAAGGCACCGACTGTAATGAGCACAAAACCAAAGTTGCCCAAAAATGGCTTGGCTGCAATAGCCAACGCATTTTCCTGTGCCTTCACAATATCTGACAAAGGCAAGTTGCCAATGGTAACCAACGAAATAGCAATGTAAAACAGCATAACAATAAAAATGCTGAGAAAAATACCACGCGGCACGTTTCTCTCCGGTTTTTCTATATTTTCTGATGCGTTGGTAATGAGGCCGAAACCCATGTAAGAAAGGAAGAATATTATAGAAGCATTCACAAGGCCCGCCCCGTGCGCACCACTGAACGAAGGCGTTGTTTGCGACCAATTGAGCGTGGTAAATCCACCCACGATGAATACAAGCAGAATGGCTAACTTTATGATAACAATATACAACTCAGCTTTTCCCACCGCTTTGCTACCAAAAAAATTGAGCCCGGTGAAAAACAGGATGGTTGCCGCCTCGGCCACGCCGGTATTGAAAGTATTGGGCGTAATATGTATGAAAGGCAATAAATAGCCCGTAAAACCTTTGACAAAAAGCGCAATAGAAATAACATAAGTGAGCCACATGAGTATGCTGAGCGCACCGGTAACCACGCCATCGCCTATACCTTTCAAAATGAAGGCAATTGGCCCCGCGTTGGATATTATTTTTCTGCCTAAAATGGCATACGAATAAGCCACAATGATGGCAAAAAGTCCGGAGAGAATAAATGCTTCAGGCAGGTCATTGGCAGCAATTTTGGCTCCCAGCCCAAATATTGAAAATATACTTGCTCCTATCATAGTTCCTACGGCCATTGAAGTAACTTCAAGCAAACTCATTTTTTTATTTTCTTGCATGTATCTATTCTTTGGTGTACCAAAAGTAGGGCAATTTGCACGGGCAGCAGAATAAACTGCCAAGTGTTGCCTCGGTTTAATTATTAATTTCCTGTTATTTCTATTTTATTTACCCAATCAATAACCAAAAAAAACTTACATTGCTGCCATAAATAACTATAAAAAATAACGCAAATGAAAACGCGAAACAAATTACTCAGCGCATTGGCCATTGCCGGCATCCTTACTTTTTTGGGCTTTCAATATGACAATGAACCCACTGAATATGAATACGCAACGGTTGTGCAAGCAGGCAACAGAATCTATTTAACTTATGGTACGGATGCATTTGATAGCGAATCGGTGTTAGGAGACAAAAAGCTTGGAAATAGCTTAGACTTCAGGCCAGTACTCAAAAGAATTACTGAATTGGAAAAAGAAGGTTGGCTAATCGCCAACAATCAAGTTGGATTTTCTGGTGGTGTTTCATTTAATTATTTTCTCATGAAACGGGAGAAGAAATAATTGTTACCCAACGGGGCAACCAAGCTCTCAAACCCAAAACTAAGCAGAACCCGAAGATGGAAGCAAACGCTTATTGAGATAGTTGTTTTTCTTAACTTTGTGTCATGACACATGATAAAACACGATCGTTATCAGAATTCAACAACCAATTGAAACTTAAAGGCTTTAATGTATTTCAGATAGAAAAAGATGAAAACGGCATGAAAACCTACAGCCGCAAAGACTTTTACAAAATTTGCCTTACCACGGGGAAAAGCCGCATACACTATGCAAATCGAAGTTTTGATCATGAAGGTACCGCTTTGTTCTTTGGAAATCCCCATATTCCTTATTCATGGGAAACGCTTTCAAGAACCTATGTGGGTTACACCTGTCTTTTTTCCGAAGCATTTTTGCAACTGACTGAGCGCTCTGAAACCATACTAAAATCGCCTCTTTTTCAGATGAACGGCACGCCAATTTTGCGAATTGATGAACCGCAAAGACTTTTTATCAATGGCATTTTCGCCAAAATGATAGAGGAACAAGAATCTGCATACGCGCACAAGGATGAATTGATGCGCAACTATATACAACTCATCATCCACGAGGCCTTGAAACTGGAACCTTCGGATGATTTTAGCCAAGGCAACAATGCATCAGCCAGGCTCACTAGGGTGTTTTTGGAATTGCTAGAACGACAATTTCCTATTGAAACACCTGAGCAACCTTTGGCACTTCGCACGGCACAGGACTATGCCAACAACTTATCGGTTCATGTGAACTACCTGAACCGATCTGTGAAACAAACCACCGGCAAACCCACCACAGCACATATTGCAGAACGCATTGGAAATGAAGCAAAAGCACTGCTTAGCCATACCGATTGGAACATCAATGAAATTGCCTTTGCCCTTGGTTTTGAATACCCCACTTATTTCAATAATTTCTTTAAAAAGCTCACCGGCACCAACCCGAAAAGCATCAGGCAAATGCAGGTTTGATTTTCTTAATTATCCGTTTGAATATTGTTACCCTCGGAGCGGAAATAAGCCAAAACTTTGTGCATCATTTTCAAATGAATAATTGATGCCTAAAATATTCGCAATACTATCCATTACTTTAACGGCGTGCGCAGGTCAGCCTGCAGAAGAACACTTACAACAAGCCACCCGGCAGGTGGCAGAAGAAACACCTGTGGAAGCAGATCATTTTACAGGTAAAATTTATCATAAATCAATGGTTGAAGCCGACTCAACCTATACTACTCTTGTAGGAAAAGTATATTTTGAAGCAGGGGCACGCAGTTTTTGGCACAGTCATCCGGCGGGTCAGCTATTGCTGGTTACTGATGGCATTGGTTACCACCAAATTGCCGGAAAACCATTAGAAATACTTCATAAAGGCGATGTAGTAAAGTGTCCACCGAATACACTTCATTGGCATGGTGCATCGAAAAATGCAGCCATGCAACACATATACATTATACCCAATACTGAAAAAGGCGTGGTTGAATGGAAACAGGAAGTAACTGAAGATGAATACAATAAAACAACTATAAATTAATATTATGATTTTGAACGAAACATACACCTTGTCAAATGGTGTAAAAATCCCAATACTGGGTTTTGGAACCTGGTTTATTGACAACCAATCGGTGCAACAAGCCGTAATAGACGCCACCGAAATTGGCTACCGACACATTGATACGGCACAAGCTTATCAAAATGAACATGGCGTTGGCGAAGGCATAAAGACATGCGGAATAAAACGCAATGAGCTGTTTATAACAACCAAATTGGCTGCGGAAGTAAAAGACTATAAGGCGGCAGTGGCTTCTATTGACTCATCGTTGCAAGCTATGGACCTTGACTATATAGATTTAATGATTATTCATAGCCCAAAACCCTGGATGGAATTCCACTTAGATGACCACTACACAGAAGGCAACTTGCAAGCCTGGAAAGCACTGGAAAAAGCCTACCAAGCCGGAAAAATTCGAGCCATTGGCCTCTCCAATTTTCAAATAACCGACCTTGAAAATATTATTAATGGCGGAACGATAAAACCAATGGTCAATCAAATTTTGGCACATATCAGCAACACACCCTTTGAACTCATTGAGTTTGGCAAAAAACACCAAATTCTCACTGAAGCCTATTCGCCTATAGGTCATGGCGAATTGCTTAAAAATGAGCAATTGGCACAAATGGCACAACAATATGGTGTATCAATTCCACAATTGAGCATCAGGTATTGCCTGCAATTGGGTTTGCTTCCGCTGCCAAAAACAGCCAAAAAAACACACATGAAAAACAACGCAGCCGTTGATTTTGAAATTTCGGCTACAGATATGGAAGTACTTAAAAGCATGGAGCGCATCAAAGACTATGGCGAAGCAAGTATGTTTCCTGTGTATGGCGGTAAACTCTCATAAGAAATAAATTGAATAATAATAAAACCAAAAACATGCAAATCATTAAAAACAACGTGATTCCGTCGGTAAAAGGTCCTGAAGATTGGTTTACCGGAGCCGTGAGAATAGATCCGCTATTTCAAAAACAAGAAGCTACCAAAGCAGCGGGAGCCTTAGTAACCTTTGAACCCGGTGCAAGAACCGCATGGCACACACATCCTGCAGGTCAGACACTTATAGTGCAATCGGGTTTGGGTTGGGTGCAACGCGAAGGTGGACCTATTGAAGAAATTGCCCCCGGCGACATCGTATGGTTCGAGCCCAATGAAAAGCATTGGCACGGTGCCAGTCCAAACAAAGCCATGAGCCACATAGCTATACAAGAAGAAGTGGATGGATCGGCGGTAACCTGGATGGAAAAAGTGTCATCTGAAGACTATCAAAAATAGCATGGTTTCTTGCCCGTGTTGCTGATTGTATTATTTTTTGGCAACATGGGCAATACATCCTTCGGCTTTTGCCACGAATCCTGCAACACAGCCTGGTTTTTCCACTTTTACGCTCTCAAATCCTTTGCTCACAATCAAGGGCCATCAATTGTTTCCAAAATACCAACGAAACAATGGACACAATGCATAGGCACAGCTATTCAATTGAAGCCGCTTGGTTGAATTACAACCTTTTCCCAAGGTGTTAGAAGTTGTTCCAGCCAATTCGTTGTAGCTACCCAATGGCCATCAAGCAATAATTCGTTTTGAAAATGATTACAGGTTATTAGGTATTGCCAGATAGTCAGATCATTTATTTACCTTGTTTGATTGCGGTAATTTGCACCAATTTTCCGCTAAGCTCTGTCGAGTAACAGCCACCGGCTTTATAGCGAATCTTCACTTCATATTTTTTAGGAAAATCAGACTGCTCGTTTAGAATTTTATTAGCGGCAATTTCAAAGGCGCGGTAGCTACTATCGCCTATGGTAAAAAAATACCCACCACTGCACGGCGTCATGCTTACATCCATGCCTGTAAATGTAGCCTTCATCCACTTGTTTTGCTTTGAATCCATTGACTTCTCACAGGAAAAAACAAATGACAAAAGAGCAGGAGAATTATCTTTTGATACAATTGGGTATTCATGTCATTTTTCAGCAAATTATGAATTAATTGTCAGATTCGAGTTTTTTTGACTTGGTCTTGACTAGGTTAAGGTGGCTACCGGTTTGCAAAAAACAATCAGTTTGCCACCACTCCCAAGTCTTCAATTCTCGCAAATTGACACCCCCGGCCACAAAATTGACTATAATCGTATCACTGCGTTGAACGAGCTGAATAGACTCGAAGGTTTCTTGTATAGTTGCTGTGTATGGTGTGGTGGGGCAGTTGTTTTTCTCTAGTTTGTCCAAAACGTCTGTATCATTCGCAAACCATTGTCGCAAAAAACCAAGATGTGATGGCGAACATTGATAGCCCAAACCCAGCGCACTTATTATTTTACAATCAAGGTTATTTCTATCGTCATTGGCTTCGCCATCCCACCAACATTCGTTTCCAATAAAAGTGGCCACGTATCCAATGGCTGCTCGCTGGGCATCAGTTATTCGCTTGATAAAATCGGTGTTCAATATGATTTTATTTACTGTATCTCCTATTTTTTCATCATAAACATCACCGCGCCAAAGAAAATCCATCGTATCTGCATCAGCCGGTTTAAAACCTGCATTTTGGGTTGTGTCATCTACAAGTTCTGTTTGAATTATATCACCGGTCTTTTGATGGTTTCCACAAGCTATCATAAGGATAACCAATGAGACCAATATAAAACAATGCACCAAAAGCTTCATTCTATTATTTTCAGAAAACATTACATCCTTCATTCAAGCTCAATCAATTAATGCTGTTATTAGACATGAATTAATTGCCAAATATAGGATTATTGAGCAAACTATCTGTATTAAAGGCATTTACCTTGGCATTAAGTTCAGACAAAAATCCTTGGTTTTCAGCGTTTTTCGGAATTTCATCAATGAATTGCAGAGCTTCATTTTTACGGTTCATATAGCAAAGAATGACACATTTCTGCATCAGGGCATCAAAATTATTTGGGTCCAATTCAATCCTATGCTCATAAATTTCAAGCGCTTCATTGAAGTATTCATTGCTTTCCTGTTTTGTTTTCAAAGCAGAAACGCCTGCAATAACCAATAAATTAGGTTTCAGATCAAATTTATCAATAGATGGATTACCCATTGCTGTTTCTACTGTTGCCAAGGCTTTTTTGGGCTCATTCAACATATTTTGCGTGTTGGCCAGCCAATAATATGGCAGAAGCGCATCAGGATTCAGTTCAATGGCCTGGTTAAAAAAACGAATTGCATCTCTGTACTTAGCCTCCCCCTGCTCCAATGCCTCTATACCAAGTTGGCAGGCAGCCTCAGCGTCCTTCGCTTCTTGCGACTTACAGGAAAAAACCATTAGAGCTACAAGCGCCAATTGCATGTATTTCATTATCATAACTTATTATTTATTTGTACCTTCAACTTTCACAAAAAATTATTTCAGAATGGTGACCTACCAAAACAGATACAGTTTTGATGAAATTTGTCAATTATTGTTTCATCCAAAAATAACTGTCAGATTTTAATTATATGCAGCCTTTCTCAAATATTGCGTAATAAGAGCGGGATAATTACCAAAGACCAAATCACTTGAATAGATCTTGGCAAGACTCCCGATGCCTATTGATTCAATTCATTCTCATCACCTGTGATAAGCTTTTGCAAATATTGTGGATTGCAGCGTTTCAATTTTCTCTCCGCAATAAGCGCTTCTCGTTTGGTCGGGTAACTTTTCACAAAAACCAATTCCCATGGACCTTTGCCGGCAGTATAGCGACCTTCATCGTTGTTGTGTTGCAACAGTCTTTTGTGTGGGTCGGTAGAGTAGCCCTTATAGTACAGGTTCAATTTTGGCGAGTACAATATATAAGTAAAGTGCTTTTCCATACCGCAAAATAAAAAAAAGTGCGCAACGGACCTGGCATTCTGTACCGCACTCGAACCCGTCTCGCCTTTGGCGAAATGACAGACCGGCGTGCCCAACTGAACTCAATTGAATCCGCATTTTGGACTGTGTCAGCTACAATTTCTGTTGAATTATATCACTGTTTTTTTGATGGTTACCACATGCTATCATAATGAAACCCGATGAGCCCGATATAAAACGAAGCACCCAAACCTTCATTCAAGCTCAATCAATTAAAGTCGTTTTTAGACATGGGTTAATTGCCAAAGGCAGGATTATGGAGCAAACTATCTGTATTAAAGGCATTTACCGGAGCATTAAGTTCAGACAAAAAGCCTTGGTTTTCAGCGTTTTCGGAATTTCATCAATGAATTGCAGAGCTTCAGTGTGCAGTTCAATTTCAGGGTTAAGCAAGTAAATGGGATGCTACCGACAATGCAGCACAAACAGACCCAACATAAAGAGTGAGAAAGACCGTGGCTTTCATGAACTACTATCATGTAGATTCCTAATTGAAATCGTATGCTTCTCACCTCATAAGACTCAATGGGTATTCACTCTTTTATACTTGCGCACAATGGACTGGTTGGATTTAGAAATACCGCTAATAATTAACATTTTTGAGTTGACATCAATTATCCAGCTTTCAGGTTCAACCGCATTATTGTGTGGCAAAAAAGTTAATTCGGGTCTATGTCCATTTATATGCCAATATCCCGTTAATTTATTACCGTCAATACCATAATAAATAAAAACCCTATCCCACCTTACGAATAACTTGTAACACTCAAGACTATCAAGCTCATTAATAATTGGCTGCCTTGCATCAGAATCATCAACCAGTTCCCACATACCTACAAGATAGTCAGCTGGCGCAATTGGTAGATTTTGTATGGGTTGAAGTGTAACAAGAACCTTCATTCCATCTTCCTCCCTTTCCCAAATCATGTAACCATTTGTAAATGAGACGTGAAAACCACCAAATTCATCAACAAATCCGAATGAATCTACAGCCGTAAAAACTTTGGTACTGTTGTTATATTCCCAGGTTCCAAGTGAATTTTGCAACCATCCATTTCCTGACTGGAAGGTTCCATCAGAATTAATTCTAGTCCATTTAGCCACCGGAGTCATTTCTTCTGAACCCACCACGACACTTTGTACTTCCCACAAACCAATCAACCGCCTTTTCTGAGCGTATCCAAAATTTGTTTGGATAATGAATAAAAACAATACCGCGCTTTTTAGTGCCTTCTCCATCATTTTATTTTTCAATTATTAAATTAACAATTTTACGAGCCAATAATAATTCATTGGTTTGAGCTCCTACATTACTAAGAAAGCTAATCACGAGCTCACCACCATTCACATTTATTAGCATTGACTTATAACCATCTGTGCTACCACCGTGGATGATATATGGTAAATCAATTTGCAAATCACCCATCACACTTTTGTTTACTGAATCAACTACCACCCAACCATAACCATAGCTCACCTTCCTTGTAATATCAAACAAATGATTACTTTTCATTAAGCGCAGAGATTCTTTACTTAATAACCCGGGATTATCCTTCATCTGTCCCCACCGGTTCAAATCTTGAGTGGTTGAAAATATTCTCCTTCCCAAACTCAAATCTATATATTGGTTTTGATACCACTCTCCCGTCTCTTCATGAAAATTATAGGCCTTTGCCAGATTGTCAATTACTTTTTCATTACTACTTTCAGAAACCGTTTGCAACAGACCCAAAGGCATCGCCAGTTCATCATGTAAAATATCACTGAACGTTTTGCCGTATGTTTCTTCCAAAATAATCGATAGTAAATGATAGGCAAAATTGCTGTAATGAAATTGTTTTCCCGGCTCACTTACCGGGGCTATATTACTAATAAAATCAACATACTCATCATTGCTAAAGTGAAGACGTTTGAACTCGCGATAATTATCCTGTTTTAGTCTTGCATCAACACCATCATAATCTGACAGCCCAGAGCTATGGCAAAGCATGTGATGTAAGGTAATTTCAGGGTGAAAACTCCCGGAATAGGAGAAGCCTTGTATTAAATTAACCAATTTATCGTCCAAATGAAGCTTGTCCTCCTCTACAGCCTTAAGAACCAATGCCGCAATCATAGATTTATTCAAGGAAGCAATATCGAATTTCACGTCTTTTGACATAGGTATGTTCCATGTTCGGTCAGCAACTCCTAGATAGTTCTCATAGATTGTTTCGCCTCTATTGGTAATGACTATACCTCCATGAAACAAATTTCTATCGAACCAATCCTTGAAAAGCGAATCAATTCTATCAATTTGTACTTGGTCGGCATTGATTGTTGTTGTCGATTGCGGACTGCACCCCACAACACCCCATACAATAAGCATATAAATGTTGAGATTTAAGATTCCTTTGATTGACATATTCCAGCGATTTAACCGAGACAAAAGTAAATAGCAATATATGCTATATGGCCCATTTCAAGGGCTTTGGGACGAAATTTTGATATGTGTGACAAAGCAATAGCTTAGCCCATGAAGTAATGCTCATATTGTTTGGATACAGGCAAAATTTCCCCACCAATTTCCAGTTCAACCTTACCCTTAACCTTTTTAATATTTTGAACATTCAATCGATTAACCATGTAGCTTCTGTGGTTTCTTACAATATCCGTATGCTCGACGAGCTCTTCTTCAAGCACTTTCATAGGTTTGCGAATTAAGTGTTTCCTAGAATGGCCACCGGCCCTGTAAACAATTGTAATGTAATTTTCTGAAGAATTGGCATACAAAAAGTCTTCTGGTTTAATTTTCAATTGATCTTTGGTATTGACCGACTGAAATAACAAAAGGGCCTTTTGAGTTTCCACGTCTTTTATCAGGACTCGAAATACGCCATAAAACAATAGCGCAAATACCATCATAAGCGGAAACTCCTTGGCGATTAAAAAATAGGCCAGAAGGTTCCATTCCTGCCAATTCCAAAAATAATTGAATAGAATAAACACCAACTGAATCCCAATAAAAACCAAAGTCATATACCACATGAACTCTCGCTTATGACCGCTTATTTTAAATGTCGGTTTGAGCCATTTTTCACAAACTAAAATATAAGCAAAGGTCAACAAACCAAAACTAAAGCTTCTGACAAAATGGGAATGACCGGAATATGATACGCCCCTCTGAATTCCGTAGGCACCAAAAACATAAAGAAAATAAAACACCGAAACCCCGGATAACAGGCTAAAAATAAATGCAGAAGATTGTGCAATCACTCTCTTAACATCAGTTGTATTCATTTCCTTATATGAATTTACAAATATGGAATTGGCTTTTCAATATAAAGAAAACGCTTCCATTTCGGCATAGATAACTAAATTTTCATTAACCGAATAAACATTTACAGCACTTCTACATTGAGTTCCCGGGCTTATCTACTTGGCAAAAGCGTTTCACCCGAACGATAAGGCAACTAATTCACCATATTTTCGATTTAGAATGATTGCATCTGAATTGCATATTTATTTGTCAATTTGGTTTATAACACGATTTTCAGTGTACCATTGAAAGCACTCATAATTTCTGAAAGTTATCTTCATGACTGCCGTGATGTTCCCTCTGGTCTTTTGTGTAGATCGGTTAAGTAGCCCTTGCTGTACAAGATCAATTTTGATGAGTCGATATGTAGATGAAAGCTTTTCCATACCCCAAAATAAAAAAGCCCCAGAATCGGGGATTTTATGCGGTCTGGACGCGACGCGAAACCGTCTCGCCTTGGCGAGATGACAGGCAGGCGTTCCCAACTGAACTCCCTTTCACAAAAACACACAAAAAAAAAGCCCCAAAATCGGGGCTTTTATGCGGTCTGGACGCGACGCGAAACCGTCTCGCCTATGGCGAGATGACAGGCAGGCGTTCTCAAATGAACTCATTATCACAAAAACGCTAAAAATAAAAAAGCCCCAGAATCGGGGCTTTTTATGCGGTCTGGACGCGACGCGAAACCGTCTCGCCTTGGCGAGATGACAGGCAAGCGTTCCCAACTGAACTCATTGTCACAAAAACACTAAAAATAAAAAAGCCCCAGAATCGGGGCTTTTTATGCGGTCTGGACG
>WGNN01000115.1 GCA_016124515.1 bacterium | reverse complement strand
ATTTTCAAATTTTCAAATCGTCAAATCTTCAAATTCCCATCATCAGCACATCAGCAAATTAGCAAATCAGCACATCAAAAAGAAAATTTTGAAATCGCGAAGCGGTTAAGAAATCCATTCCATTTTCAAATTTTCAAATCATCAAATATTCAAATTTTCCAATTCTCTTTCCGCGATGCGATACTTTCGCAGCATGCAGCATTTTACAAACCATTCGCTCAGCACTTACAACACGTTTGGACTGCCTGCCAAAGCGCAAAACCTGTGGTTGGTAGCCAATGAAGATGATTTATTGGCGCTTCATGCCAAGGGCATTTTTGCACAAAAACACCTGATTTTGGGGGGAGGAAGCAACATCTTGCTCACCCGCGATTTTGATGGGCATGTGGTGGTTTTGCAAAACAGCGGCAAGCGTATAATAGGCCAAGATGAAAACGAGGTGGAAGTGCAATTTGCCGCAGGCGAGCGGTGGCACACATGTGTGATGTGGGCCTTGCAACACAATTTTGGCGGCATAGAAAACCTGGCCTTGATACCGGGCACGGCAGGTGCGGCACCCATGCAAAACATTGGCGCTTATGGAGTTGAAGTGAAAGATAGCTTCAAGCAGCTCAGGGCATTCCACAAAGCGAGTGGCGAGTTTCGCACGTTCAGCCACAGCCAATGTGCTTTTGGCTACCGCGAAAGTGTTTTCAAAAATGAATTGAAAGACGCCTACATAATCTGGGAAGTAAATTTTGCACTCAGCACCCAAAACCATAAACTCCATTTGGCCTACGGAGCCATTAATACGGTTTTGCAGCAAAAAGGAATTACCGCTCCCAATATCCAACAAGTGGCTGAGGCGGTTATTGAAATTCGCCAATCAAAACTTCCCGATCCGGCAAAAATTGGCAACTCAGGTTCCTTTTTCAAAAACCCGGTAGTGGACGCTGATTTTGCCGAAAAATTGAAACGAGAACATACCGACATGCCCATGTATGCAGCGGAAGATGGCAAAGTAAAATTGGCTGCCGGCTGGCTTATTGAGCAATGTGGTTGGAAGGGAAAAGTAGTAGGTGCTACGGGTGCGCACAAACAGCAAGCTTTGGTTTTGGTCAACTACGGTGGCGCTACCGGCTCCGAAATTTGGCAACTCGCCATCAACATCCAACAATCGGTGAAGGAAAAGTTTGGCGTGCAGCTACAGCCGGAGGTGAATGTGTATTGAGGGCATCTTGAGCCCAAAGCCGGAAGGCAGCATGCATCTGAACTTCAGTGAACTGCGGACTTATCGCTTTCGTCCGAAACAGCAAGAGAAAGGTGCAGCGAGAAGCGAGTTGATGGCAAACCACAGTACAGGACTGAAATTGTAGGCAGTTTTATTCAATCAAGTTCTATTTTGCCTTTGCTTATCTGTATTCAACTATAAATCTTTCATTGTCGTCATTCCAAAATTTCTGATATGACTCCAATTCTTTTATTATTAGGTCTTTTTGTTTGTTATCCTTAATAATTCGGAACTTGTTTACAATGATCTTATAATTTTCTTCCCGAATCCAGTCTAAGTGAAACATCGCGTCAACACATGATTTATCATCTGGCCAATGAAACGCGTTTTTCAATTCATTGCACAGTGCATTGATGTGCTTGCATTTATATCCATTGATTTCTCCAACAAAACACATTTTGTCAGCCGTTTTTTCAATGTATGAGTTTGCCATTTTCCAATGTTTGCTAACGGTTACACATGAAAAGTAGGCTATTTCGAAGCTCAATACTTTCGGTTAAGCACCAACATCGATATGAGCCGAAAGCCTTGAATTTAGGACTAATTCGCCTGTTTTTTATATACATTGTTAGCGAGCGCTTTCATTTTTCAAGTATTCTATTTCAATTGTCGATTTGTGCGTTGGCTTATTAATTTCAAAGCCGTTTACAATTGAAACAGGATTTCCATATTCATCATATTCACGTTTTATCCATTCAAGACTCTTTCGTTTATCGTCTTTTCTGACACAATATATTTGATTCCCGTTTTTGTCAGTTTGATACTCTTCTGTTTTAATAAACTTTCCGTCTATGTAAAGTTCCCAGATTTCCGTAAATCCTGAATAATGATATTTATTTTCTTCGGTAATTTCACCCTTTGTATTAACGGTTTTGGAACTTATCAATCTTCCACTACCATCATATTTATTGGTTATGGTCGCATAGAGTTTTCCGTCTTCTCCAAATCTTTCTTGCGTCCCGGTTTTAATGTTTTCAATAGTCTTATGAATGATTGTTCCTGTTTCATCTTTTGAGAGATAAATAACGGTATTTTCATTTGGGTATTGTTTCTCATACCATTCCCAAATAACGTTTTCGGCTGTAAGTTCAAGAAATTTAATTTCTCGATTAAGTTCATCAAATTCCCATTGGTTGGAACCTTGTATCTCATTTTTAGCGTCAAATTCTTTTTTTAAAATGCAGTTATCATTAGCGTCATAAACAAACTCTGAATAGAATTGTAATTGTCCATGTTCGTCAAGAAATTCAGTTCTTTCGATAAGTCCTTTCGCATTAAATTTATTGACAAAGTGCTCTTTCACTTTTCCATTTTGTCCAATTATTTTCTGCGACTTAATTTTCATTTCTCAAATTCTTGCGAACTTACATATCCCATGAAATACCCACACTATTCCCCCACTTCACTACCCGTGCCAACCAAATGGCAAGTGGTTTCAAAAGCAGCAAACTTCCAAAGCATGGTCGAGTTCATTTTCATAAGACGTTCATTTTTGTTACCAAACAAACAAACACAAAAAAGCAAAACGTAGTGGTAGGGGCTGGTTTGGTTCAAAGAGTACCGGACATTTCAAAAATGTGTCTGCTAAGTTCTTAAACCTTTCTTATAAAAAGTTGCGGGGTTTTCTTGAAAGTGCGCGTTTGGCTTTGGTGGTTTTTGGTTTTGGTGGCGGGTTTGGTGTGCTTACGGAGACTGGTGAAAGAGGCGCGCTGCGTACTAATGGAAGGGGCGGAGGCGTCTGCTCGTTTGGAAGTATTTATAATTTCATCAAAGTGAGAATTGTCAAAGTAATTGTTATAACCAAAGAAATGATTGCTGGTTTTATCCAATTTCGTCTTCTGTGAACAATGTCTTCATCTATGTTTTTATTCCAAAAATACTCAGTAAGTATAATCCCGCCCGTCAGGTTCATTAATGGTACAATAAACCTTCTGATTTCTTCAAATAGAGCAAGAAACATCGTTATTGCAGTAAATACAATGCAGAAACCTATAATTACTGCTTTATAATGAAGTTCAGGCGCATTTGGGTCATCGGTTATTCGGTTGTCTTTTTTATCAAACTTTTGAATTTCCTCTTCTTTGGCCTTCCGCTTTTTTTCATTTTGATTTTCGATTTCTTGTGCAATCTGATCTAATTGTTCAGCATTTCCATTTCGTTCTTTCAAAATGTGAATTGCGGCAAATACGGCGTCATCGAAGTATTTGTTTTTCTCACGTACAATTGCCTCGAGTTCAGCGTCTGATTTCGACTTATATTTTTCAATGAAAGTATTACTTTCCATGAGTTTTCAATTGTCCTTTAATTGGATTTGACGGTATTTTGGTATGAAATGTTGGCACTTTGAAGTGAATATCTGTCGCCCGCAGCGAAAAACAAATGCGAGCTGAAAACGTACGATAACCACGAAGTGCAAAATGTTTGCATGCCTGATATTGTGGCCAGTTATTTTTCCATTTGTTTCCAATTTTCACTTATGTCGTAGACTGGAAATTTAAAGATGCTGTCAATTATTACAGCGTGATTCAATTTATGGTCATAATCACCAGCTTTGTACATTATACTTCTGTCAACGTTAAGCTTTTTAAACTTTCCATAAAACCAGTTTGAAGAATTATTCAGTAATTTCCAAACGTTTATTTCCATTTCTGTTTTTCCTTTTTCAAAAATGTAGGTGGCGTTGTCTAAATTAAGAATTGTCCTTGGTTCTTTTATACAAACCAGATCGTCAATTTCTTTTATGTAAACCAGAAAATCGTTTCCTTTAAGTTCTTTACCGTAATAGTAAAATTCGTTGTCTTTTGACCCATGCCAAACCCAATTTCCATGCATTTTAAAAATTTGTTCAACCAATATTTTATCTGTCAGTTCAATATGATCAACGCTTAAATTTCGGAAAACAGATTTGTGAATCGTATCTGAAAGTACAAATTGCCCGCTACGAACCAATCGATTTTGGTGTCTTACATCGCATTCAATTGTAAGTGAGTCTTTAATTCTTAAACTATATTTCAAACCGTTTTCTTTAAAACTCGCTGTAGAGTCAATAAAACGAACAGATTTTTTCTCGTTATCTATACAAACCCAAAGAACTTTCCCCAATTTGGAGGCACCTTGTATCGGTAGTATAACGGATGGAAGAAAAAATAGAAATAACAGTTTGATTCTCATTTGGTTACTGATTGGGTGCAACTTACACTCATTCGAAAAATCCTCCACATTTATCCACTTCATCACCCATACCAACCAAATGGCATTTTATGCCAAAAGCAGCGTTAAACTTCAAAAGCGTGGCTGTTTCCATTTTCACCAAGCATTCATTTTTGTTTCCAAACAAACATACACAAAAAAGCAAAATGCAGTGGTAGCTGTGCTGGTTTGGTTCAAAGAGTGCTAAGCTAAGTTCTTTAACCTTTCTCATTAAAAGTTCTAGGGTTTTCTTGAATGTGCACGTTTGGCTTTGGTGGCTTTTGGGTTTTGGTGGCGGGTTTGGGATATTCATGTAGGCTGGTGGAAGGGCGCACTGTGTTCTTATCTGGGGAGGAGCAGTCTGCTTGATTAGCTGCTGCCTATTTTATCCAAATTCCTAAATCAACAGAAATTCCCGTTTTTCTTCTAAGATTAGCTGTTGCAATTGCAATTCCAACACTTGTCAAAGTCATATTTTTTAATGATGAATTATCCCAAACATCAAAAAGGGTTGACATAAAATCTCCGTGCTGATTTATTCTTTCAATGAGTTCTTTACCACTAAATTGGTAATTGTTCAAAAATGGCTTTAACTCATTTATTTCTTCAGTTGTTAGTCCCATTCGTTTCGATTTTTTATCAAGAACTTCATCGTCTAATGCAGCTAGTTGATATCTAGAAGGGTCGTTAAGGCAAGGAGTAATTAATGCTTTAAATTTTTCACTTTTAGTTACAGAAATTTCAAACTGTTCAAGCGGAAAACCCCTGCAAAAAAGTCCTTTATAGGTTTTAGAAAATACATTTTGAATTTTGACAGAACTTGAACTTATTGAGCCACACCCTGTAAATTCCAAATGTTGATACAACGAGTCTTCTTTTGATAAAATGGAAGTAAATGGTTTGATATACAATGCTAAATAACTTTTAAAAGATATCAAATCCTTAACATCAGAATTTCTAGAATATTTAATTATAAAAACGATTGTCAATGTGTCCATTTGACTTGCTGTCAATTTTGGTACAACATTTAAGCTTTCATCTAACACTATTTGCTTTAAATTTCTTTCTTTCTGAGATGCTCTATCAACCAATATGTTTACAAGCATATCAGATAAATCCTTGTCTCCTGTTCTTGCATACTCCTTTTGTGCAGTAAATAAGGAGTGTTGCATTCCAGGGTCTTCCATTGTTCCCACAGCTTTAGGGTTACGGTCTTTTACTTCTTTCAAAAAATTATCCACTAGTTCTTCTGCTCTATGTCTTGCAGTGTCAGCAGCTTTGGCTGATAATTCCAAAAAATTGGATTTAAAAACATCAAGAGCAATATTCTTTGCATCGAGATATGAAATACCTTGGTTTATAACAATAGATTTCCCTTGTAGGTTTGTAGAATTCTCACCGCCTTCTTGCTTGGAAATATTATCTTTTATCATTTTTGATATTTATGTTAATGTCCCTTTTTGATTGGTAGTTTTTTGAATTTTTTCCACCTTTCTGATTCATTTGAACTTTAGAGGCTACTTTTTCTTTTCCTGAAAATATTTGTGCTATTAGAGTACCCATAAATCCAATTGACGTAACTATTGGCTCCCAGTCTGGATTTGTATATAGCCAAAATAAGGCTCCTAGTAGTCCAGCAATATTCAGAATTAAAAGAATAATTTTTGTGGTCATAGTTTTAATTTTCTGCTGTTTTTAAGGTTGCCACTAATTTACACACCTCCCAAATAACCCACACCTTCCCTCACTTCACCACCCCTACCAACCAAATGGCAATTCATGCCAAACTCAGCAGCATATCTCAAAAACGTGGTTCTGTGCATTTTCATCAAGCATTCATTTTTGTTACTAAACAAACATACACAAAAAAGCAAAACGCGGTTAGAGCCAAGCTATTTCAGTTCAAATAGTACTAATTCAATTCCTTGTGTAAACGCCCGGCGTTCCAAAACGGTCAAAACAGCGTTCTTGCATCTTTCTTGTAAAAGTTGGCGGTGCAATGCGCTTGGCTTTACCCAAACAAATATTGTGGATGAAGGCCACCGGCGCATGAGTTGTGGAATACCCTAAGTTTGCAGCATGCATTTTTTATATCCGTTTGACCTGCTCGGAACCTTCTTTTTTGCCATCAGCGGCACTTTGGCGGCTTCGAAAAAGCAGCTCGATGTTTTTGGCGTGCTTATGATTGGCTTCATTACGGCCATTGGCGGCGGCTCGGTGCGCGATATCGTTTTGGGCAAGTTTCCACTCGTTTGGATACAAGATGCCAATTATGCTTTGGTCATTCTGGCGGGCTTTGTGGTGAGCTTGCTTTTCAGAAAATTCCTGCTTCGCTTGCGCAAAACCTTCTTTTTGTTCGATACCGTCGGTATTGCCTTTTTTACCATCATGGGCTTGCAAAAGGCTTTGTCGCTTGAGGCACCTATGGTGGTTGCGGTGTTTTTGGGTATGACCTCGGCGGTAATGGGCGGCATGATACGCGATGTGATTTGCAACGATATTCCGCTTATTTTCAGGACCGAACTCTATGCAACGGCTTGTCTTTCAGGCGCTATAGTGTATATCATTATGGCGCAGTTTAGCAACTACAACCTGGTAAACGCCCTCAGCGGATTTGTAGTAATTATTCTCATGCGTTTGTTGGCCATCAGGTTTCGCTGGCGTTTGCCGGTGCTCGGCACCCGCGATGGGGCTTAGTTATCGAAGTATCGGAGCAAACAATAATATTTCTCTCTGAACTATGATAAAATGAAATGCCAAATAAGCAAGCTCATGAGTTGATGGATGCTCAGAACTCCCCAGATTTCTTGGGTAATAGCGGTAGTTTATTTATGTAATTAGGACAAGAAAGGAGCAATGAGCGACTACCAATTTCGGTTGTTACAATCTTGCAAATCGAAACAAATCCCTTGCTATTATCCGATTTGAGGGGCGGCTTTTACCACCGAGTTGAGCAAACTGATTTGGAGTGTTGGCAATTCTGTCAATTACCGCTCAAGCCGCTCGGACTTTTACTTTTTTCATTGCCAAAAAAGTAAACAAAAACGCTAGAACTCAGCAAACTCACACGCCAAGGCGTGCTCAAACACCACTGAGTTCCTTGTGTAAATGGCTTCTTAGGGTTTATCAGTAGATGTCCAATTGTCAATGGGAAAGAGAATTTCGACCTTTATGGCGTTAAGACGGCTCTTTTTCTTTTTAGTGGAGAAGCAATCGAAATTCCGCCCGGAACAAAAAGCTGTATGAGCCTTTCGTTTTGGCTTCGGCTACGCTCAGCCAACGGTGTTCGACCGGAACGAAAAGTTGTATGATCTCGCCTTGTCTTTTTGGTACTTTTTGGTCAAGCAAATGCTTCAGCATTCATAGGCACCTTTAAATAACAATTAGACCGCTGCGCATAAAAAGTACAAGAAAGGAGCAACGAGCGCAACTTTCAGACGGTTAGCTCCTGAATTTGATTTTGGGAAATAATAATTCAAGTCAAAATTCTATCCAGTCAGAATATCGTGTTGTAATTTAAGCTTATTGATGATGTTTTAAGCATGGATGAGTTGCGTAAAGCAGTAAATATCAGACGCATTAAGAACCCCGAAACTTTAGTTAGTCATTGGCCAACGCAATGGGCAGCCGCACCATCACGGTATCCCAAGCCATCAGCATATCAAACCCATTGGTTGATTTGTCAAATACAATGGCAAAGGCTTCCACCACCTCTTTAGTGGTTTCGGTAGCCACTTTCACCCGCAGCACATCGTATTTTTCCTTGTAGAAAAAGCTGCCCCATTTATTGGTTTCGCTGTTCAGTATCAAAGTCCATTCGGCTTCGCCGGGAATGCTGAAAAGGGCATAAGTACCCGCCTTCACGGTTTTTCCATCAATGAGCACATCTACATAAAAAGTTATTTCGGTGCATTCATTGGCGCCTGTTCGCCATACTTTTCCGTATTTCACCAGTTTGCCAAATACGGTTCTTCCGTTTTTTTGCGGCCTGCTGTAAACCACCTTGGCCACTGCTTCGCCATGCAGCTTGTACAAACTAATGTCTGCGGGGCTTTTGTCGAGTTCAGGAAACTTTTGTGCCGAAGATGTAAGCGCGGTAAAAAGCAGTAAAATGGCTATTGAAAAACGCATGACAGTTTTTTTGCCAAAGGTAACACTTCAGGTTGCCAACCAAAATACGATCCACAGTATGGTGACCATGATGGACATAAACACAAAATATACGGCATAGATGGCTTGTTTTGAGCCTTTTATCCACCAAGGGTCATCGGCTTTTATACTCAGCGGAAAGCGCTCCCTGAAGTTGAATTCAAGTTTGCGGCGTTTTTGTTCCTTCTCTTCCTGATCTATTCGCTCGGCAAGTTTCAGGTATTCGCTGCAATGCAGGCATTTATCGTCAATGTGGCCATTCCAGGGCGACCACAAGGAGCAGTGCGGACAAAGTTTCTGTTGGCTCATGGTTGTGTGGTACAAATTTGCAGTCATTTGCTACTTTTTGGTACCCAATAAGTACAAGATAAAGCCCGGCCCTTTCTTTATTTTTTCAATTTGCCAATGGTACCGCTGTTCAGGATCAGCCTTTTGGCATAGTTGCCGCAGTTCTTTCTCGTTGTAGGTTCTCAGGTTCGATACCACACCGTCCCACCAAATAACCAAGGGCAAAATGGGTAGTATAAAGGTAAAAAACAACCTTGTGAGCTTAAAAGGCTTGGTAAAAGGCGCTGTGATAATGGCATTTAGAGGGGCAAAAACAAACATGGCCAGCAAGCTGGGGAGGCTTCGGTCCTGCAATTCAAAAACCGCCATAGGCTCGTTGGCCTCAACGGCATTTCGCAATACGGCGGTCGCCATATCGGGTTGCAAGTGGTGAAAACTCAAAAACATGGTGCGCAAACCTTTTTCACGGGGCGGCACTTGGGTGGCGTCAATAGATTGGCTGCTGTATTCAACCACCGCAGGAAATTTGGCTTGCATTTTTTCAAAGGCCGGCAGGTTCGGATTTATATCGGTTAGTTTCAACTTGAAGCTTGTTCCGGCCTTAAGCAGGTTTTTTATAATAGCGGGCCAGCCACCGCCGCCACCTGAGCCCAGGTCTATTATTTTTTGCGCTCCTGCTTTTTCCAATCCTTTGGCCAGCAGCGGCTCTATGCCTTTGTATATGTTGAATTGGTTGGCACCAAACTCCAGAAAATCAGTTTCCATATCGCGCAAAAACTGCGGAAACCAATTTTTATCGCCAAACTCAAAAAGGTGTACTCGTTTCATGTATTATGCTTTTGAGCTGCAAAATTGCCTTACACCTTAGCCAAGCTATTTATTGCAAACGTATTTTCATTTGTGCTACACGGATTTTATCACATTGGGTCTCACGCCGTGGTATTCAAAAAACGCATTGCTAAACGAGCCGGTGCTGCTGTAGCCAATTTCAAAAGCAACTTCACTCACTGTTTTCGCTTCGTTTTCAAGTAGTTCTTTGGCTTTTTGCAAGCGGTATTCCTGCAAATATTTAAACACCGGTTTGCCATATACTTTTTTAAAACCCTGCTTGAGCTTAAAATCGTTGAGCCCCACTTTTCTGGCCAATTGCAACAGCGAATGGGGTTGGTTGTAGCGTTCTCGCAGCAAAGCTTCGCAGGCCATTACTTTTTCCAGTTCGCTGTCTTTTATCTCAAGTCCGGTTTGGTTTTCTATGAGCAATTCCAATTGTTGCCCCACTATTTCAAGCACTTTGCTTTCAATAAAAAACTGCCGACTCAGTCCGCTGTAATCATCATTTAATAGGCTTTGCAGTAGCAAACGCGTTTTGGCAGCAAAGGGAAACACGTATAGTTGATGCCCTTGCTGATGGTCTATAGCCGTCCTGAAAGCTTCAGGTAGTTGGTGCAGCCATTCGCCTATTATTTCCTTGAATTTATTTACCTCAAAATGGATGGCTACCGAGCAATAATCCTGTCCGCTCTCAAACAGGGCAATTCCTTCATGCGCTATGGTTTTGTAGCAGGTTGAAGTACCGTCTTCAAAGGGTAATTCCTGTTTGTCAATGGGTATTTTAAACAGCGATTTTCCTTGCAGGCAAAAGGTAAAGCCAATGATTTCGGTGGGGAAGGGGGTTACGAATTCCACCGTTTCCTTCATGTGCATTTGCGTGATGTTGAGCGTAAAATCTGGTCTGATGAATACATTTTTTATGTGCGCTTTCATCAGTTGGTTTTCGCCTTTCAATACAAAGGAGCTAAGAAACAAATCCTTTTCAGGCGCGGCGGCTTCCTGTTCGGCCAACAGCTCGTTCACTAGTTCGTAGGCATTTATGCGCTGCATGTTTTCTTTATTGCTTGCTGGGGTTTAAATATAGTTATATTGCCAATTTGTATCACCAAACAACACTTTGCCACCATGAACACCCACCTTATTCAAAGCCCGATCGGACAGATAAAACTTGCTGCCGAAGGCGAACACTTGGTGCAAATAAAGTTTGTGGAAAAAGAAGAAACAGCATCGGATTCTGAAGCCCCATCGCTGCTTTTGCGGGAGGCGGAAAAACAGTTGCAAGCCTATTTCAACAGGCAGTTAACAGCGTTTGATTTGCCTTTGGCTCCACTTGGCACCGAATTTCAAATGAAAGTATGGCACGAATTATTGAAGCTTCCGTATGGCGCAACCTGGACTTATAAACAATTGGCCCTCAGGCTAAAATCTGAAAAGCTGACGCGGGCGGTGGGTTTGGCCAATGGAAAAAATCCCTTGGCTATAGTGGTTCCTTGTCACCGGGTTGTGGGAGCCAATGGCGCACTTACAGGCTATGCCGGCGGTCTGCATCGCAAGCAATTTTTGCTTGGGCTTGAGTCGCCACAAGTGCAGCAAGTATTGTTTTAGAGGCTTAGTTGGTACATTTTCCCTGCGATACCACGTACATGCCATTGTTGTTGGCCACACATTCGTTTATATAGCTCACTTTATCGCAACCGCAAACCCAAGTGGTATCTTCGGGGCAATTGGGTTGGCCTATCAGGGTAATATCGGGGCAGTTTTCTTTTTTATTGCAAGAGAAGAGTACGGCGGTCAAGCAGATCAAACTGGCAGTAATTAAACTTCGCATTTTTCAATTGTTTGCGCCAAATATACATGCATTGCCTTTTTTTCAACCTAAAAAAACTTGGCACAGTCAATTTTGAACATTTATGCGCGGGGTCATGTTGTGCCCTTTCGTATAATTAATTTTGCAACTTATTAAAACAGATAGATTTTGAGTAGAAACGGAAAAGTGTTGGTAGCCATGAGCGGCGGTATAGATAGTACAGTAACCGCTGTAATGCTCAAGGAACAAGGCTTTGATGTAATTGGTATTACCATGAAAACCTGGGACTACGCGGTTTCAGGCGGCAATAAGAAAGAAACAGGCTGCTGTAGCCTCGACTCTATAAACGATGCACGTGCCATTTGTGTGGAACACGATATTCCGCACATGATATTGGACATCCGTTCTGAATTCGGCGATTTTGTAATTGACGATTTTGTGAGCGAATACCTGGCGGGTCGCACCCCAAACCCCTGCGTGCTCTGCAATACCCACATTAAATGGGAAGCTTTAATGAAGCGTGCCAATCAGCTTGACTGTGAGTTCATTGCAACCGGTCACTACGCCAACATACGGGCGGAAAATAACCGCTATGTGGTGTCGAAAGGTGTAGATGCCTGGAAAGACCAAAGCTACGTGCTGTGGGGCGTTAGTCAGGCCAACCTGGCGCGCACCATGCTGCCTATGGGGCAATACCACAAAAAAGACATCAAACAAATGGCACTCGATTGGGGATATACCGAGCTGGCCAACAAAAGCGAGAGCTACGAAATTTGTTTCATCCCCGACAATGACTACCGCGGCTTTTTAAAACGTCGTGTGCCCGAACTGGAAACCACCGTAAAAGGCGGCACTTATGTAAATCCGCAAGGCGAAAATATGGGGCAGCACGAAGGTTATCCATTTTATACCATTGGTCAGCGCAAAGGCTTGGGTATTGCCACTGGCGAACCGAAATATGTGGTGGAAATTGATGCCCACGAAAACAAAGTGATACTGGGCGATAAAGATGACCTGATGCGCAACGGAATGTTTGTTCAGAACTTAAATTTGGTGAAATATGCGCAAATTCCTGAAGGTATGCTGAGCACCACCAAAGTAAGGTACAAACACGAAGGAGCACCGGCACGCTTGTACAACGAAGACAATGACCTGCTGCGGGTTGAATTTTCTGAAAAGGTAGAAGCCATTGCACCGGGCCAATCAGCCGTGTTTTACGAAGGTGATGACCTGCTGGGCGGCGGAAGGATTTTGTCGAGCTTTAACCACGAAAATCTATGAGAATACATGCCTTGCTGCTGTGCATAGCTACTTTGCTCTACGCATGTGGCCCCGAAGAAACCGCTCCTGATAAAACAGGTGAAATGGACTATTTTCCGCTGGTAGATGGCGCTTGGTTCCTGTATAAAATTGACTCAATAGATTTTGAAAAAAGACCCTACGATACGCTTCATTATTGGATAAAAGAAGTGGTGGCACCTGAAATAAAGGCACTTGATGGCGGCAACTACCACCAGATTTTTGTGTTTCAAAAAAGAAAGTGGACCGACAATTGGCTGAAAGTGCGCACCGATCTGGCGCAAACCACCGACATGGGCGCCAAGCGATACAGCGAAAATGTGATGTTCCTAAAACAGGTTTATCCACCCGAAATGAACCTGACATGGAACGAAGCACCCTACAACAACACGGGCAGTTTGTATGGCGACCTTATTTCGTTGCAAAATGCCAAATATGTGAAAGTGAACGACTACCACATATTAGACAACCGCGGCTACGATTCCACTTTGAACATTGAAATTTTCAGTCAATATGATTTCATCAACCGCATTGATTTCAGGGAGCGCTATGCCAACCACATTGGCCTGTACCGCCGCTTTGAATTGAATGCCGAGTTTCAACCCCTTGACCCCGAAAGCACCGATTCGGTAAACAACCTGGTGCCCAACTCAGGTTATAAGTTTATACAAACCCTTATCGACCACCATATTCCAAACTAGCTGAATAGTAATGAAATACAACGGGGCGCTACTCTTTTTTGTGTTCAATCTGCTTTTGGCCCATGACGCATTTGCGCAGAAGAAAGTAAGCATCAGCGGCTATGTTAAAGACGCTTCAACGGGCGAAGACCTGGTGGGTGCCAATATTTATGTAGAAGAATTGAAAACCGGGGTGGCTACCAATGTTTACGGTTTTTTCAGCCTGCAACTTTTGCCAGGAACCTACCACCTGCAAATTACTTTTCTGGGCTATAATACCATTGAAGAAACGCTTGAACTAAAGGTAAATACCACTAGAACCTTTCAAATGCAGCTGGCTGATATACAGACAGATGAAGTGGTGATAACTGCCGAGCGATCGGACAAGAACGTGCAAAGTACCGAAATGTCGAAAATTGAAATTCAGGTAGAGCAATTGCGCGAAATACCGGTACTTTTTGGCGAAACGGATATTATAAAAACCATACAATTATTGCCCGGCATACAGAGCACGGGCGATGGCAATTCGGGTTTTTATGTGCGCGGTGGCGGTCCCGACCAAAACCTCATTTTGCTTGACGAAGCGGTGGTGTACAATGCCTCTCACTTGTTTGGTTTTTTTTCGGTGTTCAATGCCGATGCCATCAAAAATGTGAGCATACTAAAAGGAGGGATGCCGGCCAATTACGGCGGCAGGCTTTCGTCGGTGCTCAACATACAGCTAAACGATGGCAACAGCAAAGAACTGCACGGCAAGGGCGGAGTGGGCATTATTTCGTCGCGACTATATCTTGAAGGCCCGCTCAAAAAAGACAAAAGCTCCTTTATGATTGCAGGCCGCCGCACCTATGCCGATGTATTGGCACAGCCGTTTTTAAACGACAGGGTACGTGGCAACCGCTATTATTTCTATGATTTGAATGCCAAGGTCAATTATATATTAAACCCAAACAACCGCTTGTATCTTTCAGGCTATTTTGGGCGCGATGTGTTTTCCTTTAAAGACAACACCTCCAAATCGCTCAATCCGCCAACTTTCAACAGCGATTGGGGAAACTCTACCGTTACCCTGCGGTGGAACCACTTGTTCAGCGACCGGCTTTTCAGCAACAATTCATTTATCTACAACGACTATAAATTCACCTTCGGCGGTGGCATCAGCCAACTCAATTTCAAGTTCCATTCGGCTATAAAAGACCTGGGTGTCAAATCTGATTTTGACTATTTCCTCAGCAACAAGGTAAAACTGAAATTCGGCGGATTGGCCACCCACCACACCTTCAATCCGGGTGCGGCAAGTGTGGGGCTTTCCGATCAGGAAATTAAACTCACAAGCCAAAACCGATTGGCTATTGAGCTCGCGGCCTACTTGTCGTCAGAAGTTGAAGTATCTGACCGTTTAAATATTACCATGGGGCTGCGCTACTCGGCATTTGATGCCATTGGACCCTACAAAGAGGCGGTTTACGATGCCATAACCGGCGCACCTACTTTTGATACTTTGCGCTACAGCAAATGGCAATCCATGCATTGGTACCACGCATGGGAGCCGCGCCTGGCTTTTCGCTACCTTACAAGCCCCAATAGTTCCATCAAAGGTTCGCTTACCAAAAATGCACAATACCTGCACCTGGCTTCTATTTCGGGCGGCACTTTGCCTACCGATTTGTGGTTGCCTTCCTCAAAATACATCAAACCACAAATTGCCTATCAAGCGGCTTTGGGCTATTTCAGAAACCTGCGCGACAACAAGTACGAATCGTCGGTAGAGGTGTTTTACAAACCACTAAAAAACCAAATTGATTTTATGCCCGGCACCAATTTGTTTTTGGCCGATGAAATAGACCGCAACGTGCTTATTGGCAAAGGCTTGGCCTATGGCCTTGAGTTGTTTATTAAGAAAGTGAAAGGAAAACTCACCGGGTGGATAGGCTACACGCTTTCAAAAACCACACGTACCAATCCGCCCCTCAATAATGGCAATCCATATTTTCCGCGCTACGACCGCCGTCACGATGTCTCGGTATTGGCCACCTATCATTTAAATAACAAATGGAAGTTCTCGGCGGTTTGGGTTTTTGCCACAGGCATTGCCTATACACCCACTGTTGGCCGCTATTTTGGCAATATTGGCATAGAAGGCATCAATGCGCAAAACATCATGCCCTTTTTTGATGTGATTACCATTTACCCCAACGAATACAATACCGCCCGATTGAAACCCTACGAGCGCTTTGATATCAGCGTGATTTACAAACCCGAACCCAAAAAAGAAAAGTGGTGGAATGGCGAATGGAACTTATCGGTTTTCAATGCCTTCAACCGCAAAAATCCCTATTTCATTTACAACGATACCGATGTGGAGGCGGGTGTCAACGAACGCAAGATGGTCTATTTCCCCATTTTACCTTCGGTGAGTTACAACTTTAAATTCTAATGCATTTGAAAGCAATTTGGTACATATCGAGTTGGTTGGTTTTGATCTTGGTTGGCTGCACCGCTCCGTACGACAGGCCACTGCCTGACTATGAGTCGGAGCTCGTGGTAGAAGCTTATGTCAACCAATTGAATCCGCTGCTCAACTATGCCATCATTACCAAAAGCCTTCCGTACTACGATAAGAACTTTTCGGTGACTGCGGTTACAAATGCCACAGTGACACTTTTTGAAGGCCAAATGACAGATGGCGAAATTCAGTGGAAAAGCAATACCATAGCCTTTGAGCCCGTGTCGGGAATTGAGGGTATTTTCGCGCCACCCATTTCGCACCCTTTTCTGGCAACGGTGGGCCACTACTACAAATTGGTGGTACAAAGCGAGGGGCAAACAGCCACTTCCATTAGTTATTTGCCTAATGTGGTTCCCATAGATTCCATTTGGGTTGACAATATTTTCAATCCCAAGGCCGACTCCACAGAGCCTTTTCTGCACTTCACCTTTACCGACCCCGGCGATTTTGGCAATTATTATATGGTATCGGACTACCGAAGCAGCCGCAGCAACTTTCCTTTTTTGTGGGGAGCGGCTGACAGAATTGCCGTAACGGATGATGCGCTGTTCAACGGCCAAACTTTTGCCTATGGCAGTATTTTTCCTGATGACTACAACGACACCGTAAATATGTACCTGATTTCGATAGACCAACAGACCTTCAACTACTGGCAGAGTTATGATGCCGCGCAAAATAATGGAGGCCCTTTTAGTCAACCCATAAATGTAAAAGGCACTTTTGACCATGCCCGTGGTGTTTTTCAGGCTATGGCCATTGCCTACAAAAAGATAATAATTCAAAAACCATAAATAAAACAACGATGAGCAACGATTCAAACGTGGAAAAAGTAAAAGTACTCATTATCGGTTCCGGTCCTGCCGGATATACAGCTGCCATATACGCAGCACGTGCCGAATTGAAACCCATGATGTATGCCGGATTTCAACCCGGTGGACAGCTGATGATAACCAACGAGGTGGAAAACTACCCGGGCTACCCCGAGGGTATTATGGGTCCCAAAATGATGGAAGATTTCAGGAAACAAGCCGAGCGTTTTGGCACTGAAATTCGCTACAGCACCGTAACGGAAGTTGATTTGTCAAACCGTCCGTTTATAGTAAAAGCTGATGATGGCAAAACCATAGAAGCTGAAGCCGTAATAATAAGTACCGGTGCTTCGGCCAAATGGTTGGGGCTCGAATCGGAGCAACGCTTGAATGGCTATGGCGTTTCAGCCTGTGCGGTGTGCGACGGTTATTTTTACCGCGGACAGGAAGTGGCCATAGTAGGCGGTGGCGATACTGCTGCCGAAGAAGCCCTTTACCTTTCAAAACTTTGCAAAAAAGTGAATATGTTGGTGCGCAAAGACCAATTGCGTGCTTCAATAGTAATGCAACGCAGGGTTGAGGCTGCCGAAAACATAAACATACTCTACAACCACGAAACACTTGAAGTAATGGGTGAAAAAGAAGTGGAAGGCGTGAAAGTGAAAAACAATGTGACAGGCGAGGAGAAAATCATTCCTGTTACCGGATTTTTTGTAGCCATTGGTCACAAGCCTAACACCGATATTTTCAAAGGACAGCTCGATATGGATGAGGTGGGTTACCTCATTACCAAATCAGACAGCACTGCCACCAATATAGAAGGTGTATTTGCTGCCGGCGATGCACAGGACAAAATATACCGACAAGCTGTAACTGCCGCAGGAACCGGTTGTATGGCCGCACTCGAAGCAGAGCGTTTTCTCATAGGTCGCGAAATGGGTGCCTGACAAGCAAAACGACTGTTAAACACTCTATAAATAATAGCCTTGGTTTCAAATTTGGAATTGAAACCGGGGCTTTTTTGTGTCTGAGCCTGCTTTTGCCCCTTTGGCATGATGCTTGGCTAAAAAGGCGGCAAGTCTAAAAAGGGAAAATATTATGATGAAGTATTACTTACCGCTGAAAGAGGAAATTGACAAGTTTATTGACAGGCAATATGAGTTTAAACTTGATCAAAAAGAAAGAAGCAAGGCCATACCAAATTTCAACTACCGCCGCAAGGGCAATGAGCAATGGAACGATGGAGAAATGTTTGGAAAGCTTGAAAGAGACTACATTGCCACGCAGCCAAAGTTCAATAAATATGAAACTACAATTAAGCTGTATTTTCCTTACCGATTATTCTATAAGATAGTGGCAGACAAGGTGATGCAGCATGCGTAGGCTAAAGTGAGTACCAAGGCGTTTTTTGCAGAACTATGTGCTTTACAACAACTTAATGAATTGAAGTTTGCTTTTTAAGTTTTGATGGGCCTATATTTATGGCGGCTTTAACACTTAAGAAGTATGAAAAGGTTTTTATCGATTATTGCATTGCTAGGCTGTAGTGCATCAATTTTACAGGCTCAGGAACCCACCCGGCCTACGTTTGAGAAACGTGTTTACGTAAATGGCGACAACACCTATGTACACAAGGATTTGCCCATTTACCTATACTTTAGCACATCAAACGATCCAAACGCCACTAAGTATTTGCTCAAAAGCAAAACCACCGGCGACTATGCAAACCCCATGTTTTTTGATACCGAAGGTGTCAACTACATAAGGCACCGCTGGGCGGTAGAGCAAAACACCGGCAAAACAGTAGAACCCAAAATTGAGGTGCTGTTTGAAGTTTATGCCGATGGTTTGGCTCCCGTTACCACTTCGGCTTTTGCCGGTGCCCCAACCTATTATAATGGGGGAACGGTTTATTACGGCAAAGGTCTCAGCATCACACTCAATTCCCGCGATGCTGTTTCAGGGCTTGAAGCCATGCACTACTCGCTCAATGGCGGCAATTATACCAACTACACCAGCCCGCTTACCAACTTTAAAGAAGGTACCAACAACATCTACTACTTTGGTAGCGACAACGTGGGAAATGCAGAAAATACCCGCACCAAATCATTTATTTTCGACATTACTGCCCCGGTTACCAATTCGGTAATAAACGGCATCAAATACGGCGATAACATTTTGTCGCCCACCACCACACTTTCCTTGCCTTCAAGCGACAACCTGAGCGGCCTCAACCGCACGCTTTACAACTTTGACAATGGCACCGACCGCCGCTACTATGGCAATATAAATATTGGCAGTCTTGCCGACGGGCAACACACCATTTATTACTACTCTTACGACAATGTAAAAAACGAAGAGGTGAAAAAATCACTCAGTTTTTACCTCGATAAAATTCCACCCGTAACCACCTACAGCATTGATGGCGATTTGTGCGAAAAGGGAAGCATCAAGTGGGTTTCTACCCGCTCGGTGGTTAAGCTTTCGGCTACCGACAACAAAGCAGGGGTTTTCAAAATTTACTACCGCATAGGCCGCAGCCTTGAGACCGTGCATGGCGAAACCCGTGTGGACTATGGCGCACCCATAAGCATACCGGCCACCTATGGTGCGCATGTGCTTAAATACGATGCCATGGACAATGTTGAAAACCTGAGCCACAATGCTTATTTAACCGTTTATATGGACAATTTGGCTCCTGAAACAGGCATTACCTATGGTCGTCCGCAGTTTTTTACGCGCGATACCTTGTTTATAAACAGTACCACCAAAATAGTATTGAATGCCACCGACCGAGGCAGCGGCGTGGTAAAAACAGAATACGCCGTAGATGGTGGCGGAATGAATGCCTATTCGGGCAACTTTACGTTGGCCAACCACGGGCACCGAACCATTACTTTCAAGTCAACCGACTGCGTAAACAATGTGGAAGAGCTGAAAACATCAAAGGTTTTTGTAGATAACAAACCACCAAAAATCCACCACAATTTCAGTATTGAGCCCATTGGCACCAAAGGCGATTTGAAAATTTACCCCAACTACACCCGCCTCTATTTGGGCGCTACCGACCGACATGTGGGCACCGAGCGCATCTTGTATTCAATCAACGGAAGTGCGTTTACTGACTATTCAAGTCCGCAAACGCTTGATATTTCGGAACTGAACCGCTTTAGCCAAAAGCAGAAATATACAGTGAAAGTAAAAGCCTATGATAAATTGGGCAACGTAGCCGAAGAAACCATTGAGTTTTACGTAGGCCGCGATGAAGATTAGTATTTTTCAGTAAAAAAATATGGCTCCCCTTGTAAACAATTACAAGGGGATTTTTTTTATTTGAGCAATGGTTCGTTCCGTAACAAAACAAATAGAGATAATTGTCAAATCGGCTTTTCACGAAGAAGCTTCATCGCCCGATGCCGACAACTATGTTTTTTCGTATGAAATAAGCATAGTGAACAAAGGCGAGGCAGCGGTGCAACTGATAAGCCGGGAGTGGATCATAAAAGATTTGCCGGGGACTATGAAAATGGTGAAGGGCATTGGTGTGGTAGGGGAACAACCGGTTATTCAACCCGGCGCAAAACACACCTACATCTCGGGCTGCAATTTTGCGGTGGGTATGGGCTACATGCAGGGCTATTATTATTTTGAAAGGGTACAAGACCGCAAATCATTCAGGGTAAGAATTCCGCGGTTTGCCATGGTTTTCCCACCCATTCTCAATTGACACTCAAAATCTTGATTTCTGTACGGCGGTTCTGCTGCCTTCCTTCTTCGGTGGTATTATCGGCCACAGGTACTTGTGCACCGTAACCCTTCACCTGCACGCGGCTACTAATGCTGCTTCCCATGATTTCTTCCAAGGCTGCAAAAACAGCCAACGCGCGGTTTTGCGATAGTTTTTGGTTGTATTCTTCGCTACCTACATTATCCGTATGACCGCCAATTTCAATGCTTATTTTGGGGTATTTCCTCAGGAATTCGGCCAGGTAGGCAATTTCAGGCATCGAATTGTTTTTGAGATTGGCTGAGTCAAAATCAAAGAAGATGTTTTTAAGTGCAAAAACACCATCGGGCAAAATGGGCATCAAAGCAATTTCCAAAACCGAATCGGTTGCCAGTTCATCAACATCGCTGTGAATGGAATAGGGCAGGTAGCCTTCGTTTTCGGCCAATATGGCAAAGCGTGTGTTGGCAGGCAAGCCAAACTTGAAACCACCACTTTTGAGGGTGGTGTAGCTTACCACATGTTGGTTGTTTGCCAAATTATAGACGACTATACTTCCCCCGGCAATGGGTGTTTTTTCAATGGCGTCAACCAATCTTCCGTTGATGATTTTGAGTGGTTCGGGTTTCACATCATCCGGCAGGCTAAAACGGTAGATGTCGAGTCCGGTATCGTAAGCGGGATCTACTGAGGCGTAGTAGCCATATTTTCCTTCAAGGTCAACAAAAATGCCCAGCTGCATCTCGTGGTTGTTGAGCGGATAACCCAGGTTTATGGCATCGCTGTTGTTGTGCAGCTTTACCATAAAAAAGTCGCCGTTGCCCAAGCCATCGTGCCCGGTTGATGAAAAATAGAGCGTGGTATTGTCGGCGTGAATAAAGGGCGATTCTTCATTTTGATCGGTATTTACATAGCTGCCAAGGTTTAGCGGATTAGACCACAGGCTGTCTTCGTTCATTCTGCTGGCCCAAATATCCATACCGCCTTTGCCACCGGGTCTGTCGCTGCTAAAAAACAAGGTTTTGCCATCGTAGCTAATGCTGGGCTGGGTTTCTTTAAAAGGGGTATTTAGTGGCGAAGGGAGTTTTATGGGTTTTGACCACTTTCCGTTTTTTAGCTTGGCATAGTAAATATTACAGTCGCCCTGATTGCCTATAGTGGTTTTGCACACGGTAAAAAACATGGTTTTGCCATCTTGTGTAATGCACTGTGCCCCTTCGTTTTCAAAGGTGTTGATGATTTCAGGCAGCTTTATTTTCTTTACCCAAAGGCTGTCTTTCAGTTTTACACAATAGATGTTTTCTTCTCGCCGCAGTTCGGTCATATCGGCCATGTGGGTAAAGTTGGTTTGGGTAAAATAGAGCCGTTTTCCATCGGGGGTTATGTAGGGCCAATATTCATCGAGCTCTGAATTTACCTCACCGCTAAGCCGCTCGCGGTTAAACTCTTTGGGATGTTCTATTATTTCAAGCGCTTTTTCGCTTTTTTGCAGCTTGCCCGACACGAAGGAGTTGTACCGCTCGGGCAGCCAACCGGCTGAGTTGAGATAGGCATATTGGTGGTAGGCCTTTTCAAAGGCGCCGGTTTTCATAAAAATATCGGCCATGTTGATGTGAGACCGGATATCATTGCTGTCAATGCGCAAAATGCGGTGATATACCTTCAGCTCTTGTGGGTAGTCGCGCTGTATGTTATAGACATTGGTAAGCAGTATGAGGGTGTTCATGTGCTGACTGTCTTTTTCCAGTGCTTCGTTGGCTATTTCAAGGCATTTTTCGTAGTCGCCCCGGCCGTATTCCAAATAAGCCTTTTTGTAAAGTTTCTTGGCTTTTGACTCCTTTATTTTGCCCTGCGCACCCGCATTGGTGCACAACACCATGCATACGAGGAGTGCCATATACATTCGGAAAAACATGATAAGTCGCAGTTTGTACTGTAATGATACTATACAAACAGGCAATTTATGAAATGCGGGCTATTTTTTATTTGGCTACCACCAAATGGAAGTTGCGTTTGCCGCGGTTAACCACCAAAAATTTTCCGTTGATCAAGTCGTCTTTTGCCACTACCAAACTATCTGAACCTACTTTTTGCAAATTCAAGCTAATGGCATTTCCCTTTATCTCGCGTTTGGCTTCTCCTTTTGAGCACAGTATTTGGGTTTCAACACCCAATAAGTCTAGTATAGACAAACCATCAGCAAACTTGGCTGCTTCCACCTCAAAAGTGGGTACACCTTCAAAGGTTTCAAGCATTTCTTTTTCGCTCATGCTAAAGAGCAATTCCTTGGTGCCTTTTCCAAATAGAATCTGACTGGTAGCAATGGCTTTTTCCAAGGCTTCTTCGCCATGCACAAATTTGGTTACGTCTTCAGCCAGGGTTCGTTTCAGTTGATTTGGATTCTGCGCATTGTCGGCTATTATTTGTTCAATTTCTTCAATACTTCTCAAAGAGAAAATCCTGAAAAAGCGGGGTGCATCGTCGTCGGTAGCATTGATAAAAAACTGATAAAACTTGTACGGAGAAGTCATTTCGGGATCGAGCCAAATGTTCTGTCCTTCGCTTTTGCCAAATTTGGTACCATCGGCTTTGGTGAGCAGCGGGCAGGTTATGGCAAAAGCTTCGCCGCTTACCTTGCGCCTGATGAGTTCGGTGCCGGTGGTAATGTTGCCCCATTGATCGGAACCGCCCATTTGCAGTTTCACACCCATGTTTTGGTACATGTGGTAAAAATCATATCCCTGCAGCAATTGGTAGCTGAATTCAGTAAAACTAATGCCCGTTTCAATGCGGCGTTTTACCGATTCTTTGCTCATCATGTAGTTGACGGTAAGGTGTTTACCGGCATCGCGCAGAAAGTCGAGGAAGGAGATGTCTTTGAACCAATTGTAGTTGTTGGTAAGTAAGGCTTCGTTATCGCCCTGATCAAAGCGCAATATGTGCTGAAATTGCTTCTGCTGGTGCGCAAGGTTGTGTTCTATGGTTTCAATGTCAAGCATTTTTCGCTCGGCATCTTTGCCACTTGGGTCGCCTACACGCCCTGTGGCACCGCCAAATAGCACTACCGGCGTATGACCGTGGCGCTGTAGGTGCACCAACATCATAATGGTAACCAAATTGCCGATGGTAAGGCTGGGTGCGGTGGGGTCATAACCAATATAGCCCTTTACTTTTTCGTTGGTCAACAGTTCTTCAACTCCGGGTGTGTGGTCTTGTAGCAGGCCGCGGGCACGCAATTCTTGTAAAAGGGTCATGGTTATGTTCAAAAAAATTTGCGCAAAAGTATTGTAGCCGCGTTTTTTAGCCCAAATGAAAATTGAAAAGAAGTACATTGTGGCAAATTGGCAGACAACGTGGGTAGTTTTTTACCGCTTTTGCCAAATGGCTGTAAGATATTGCGGGCTATTCGCCTGGTATGAATTTTTTATCGCACTACTATTGCCACCGCTCTGCATCGCCTCATTTCAACTTTGGTTTGCTTTTTCCCGACTTTTTGGGAATTGTGAGCCGCGATTACAAACTGCATGCATTTGAAAAAGACTACCGCTCGCCTGACGATGACTTCTACCGTGGAATGAAACACCACGAACTTGCCGACAGCTTGTGGCATTACCATCCTTATTTCAACGAAAAGACACATCAAATAAAAGCGCTTTTGGCAGCGTTTGGAATGAAAGATAAGCCCTACCGCCCGTTTTTTATGACCCACGTAATGCTTGAATTGTTGCTTGACCGCCAATTGGTTTTGCACGAAAATGCCATTGCTTTAAGCATGTATGAATCTTTGGATGAAGTGGAGCAAGATTTTGTAGCACAGTTGTTTACAAAGGATGATTTGCAGCAAAAGTTTCAAGCGTTTTTTCAAAATTTCAGAAAGAACCGCTACGTTTTGAGTTACGCCGATAATGAAATGTTTGTTTATGCGTTAAACAGACTTTTTTCGAGAGTTAATCACCCGCACATACAAACCCACGAAAAGGATATTTTTGTGAGTGAATTGGACAAAATTGTTGAAAACGATTATAAACAGCCTTTGGATGCCATATCAAATGAAAAAATTAGCTAGCCTCAGCTTCCTCATTTGTTCTTGTTTTTTTGCCTTTAATGCACATGCGCAGCAAGCAAGAATCTACAGCAACGAATTTTTGTCAATAGGCTTGGGTGCCCGCGCGCAAGGCATGGGCAACTCGTACGTAGCCACTACCAACGATGTATATTCGCTGTATTGGAACCCCGCCGGCTTGGTTGAAATGAAAGGCGATATGCAGGTGGCTTACAAGCACGCCGAGTATTTTGCCGGCATAGCCAACTACGATTTTGGTGGCATAGCCATTAGAAACAAAGACAGCAGTACCCTGGCTTTTGGCGTTATCCGCTTTGGGGTTGACGATATTCCCAACACTTTGTACTTAATAGAACCCGACGGTACGGTAAATTTTGACAACGTTACCTTGTTTTCCGTAGCGGATTATGCATTTTATGGATCTTATGGTCGCAAAGTGGGCAAATTTCAATTGGGTGGAAGTGCTAAGGTAATTCACCGCACAGTAGGCCCTTTTGCCAACTCATGGGGCTTTGGACTCGATTTTGGTGCCAAATACCACTTGGGCAAAAGCTTCACACTCGGGGCTTTGGCCCGCGATGTTACCTCCACATTCAATGCGTGGACAATGACTTTGGATGACGATACAAAGGCGGCATTTACCAACGCAGGACAGGAAATTCCGAAAAACTCAATTGAAATAACACTGCCTAAATTGTTGGTAGGCATCAACTACCACCACAATTTCAGCGACAAAATTTCCTTGCAATCAGAACTGGGTTTCAACACCACTTTTGATGGAAAGCGCAATACCTTGCTTAGTTCAAAATTTGCCACCATTGATCCGCATTTTGGATTTGAAGTGGGTTTGAAAAACCTGTTTTTCCTAAGGGCAGGAGTAGGCAACATACAAAAGGAAACCATTTTTGACCCAAGCCAAAGCGGCAAAGTCACTACTTTTCAGCCCAATGTGGGTGCCGGTTTCAACCTCAAGTATTTTTCAATAGACTACGCCTACACCGATATTGGCGACAATAGCGGTGCACCTTATTCACATCTCATCTCCATGCGGTTCGACTTGAGCAAAGAGCTTTTCAGGAAGAATATAGAAGCTGATGTCGAAGCAGAGTAACTTTAAGGTAAATGCATTCTTCTTTTACTTGGCGTTTGCCGGTTGGTTATTGGCTGTAGCCACCAATTTGCTGGCGTGGTTGGGCATTAATGTAGCTGATTACGTGCCGTTTATATGGGGTTTGCACATCGGTATTTTTGTGGTTTGGATTCCTACCGTGCTTTTTCTTAAGCGCAATGAAAAGATCAATGAGCAATTGGAATCTGTGGCAAACACTACTTTTAAAGGACGCATGGAATACTATAAAATCTTGTTTGAACACACCCCCAAGTGGATAACAATAGCAGCAGTTGTGGGTTTAGCTTATGCCGTCATCAATTTTGCTTTGTTTATGCTGCAAATGGATGGCTCCTCGCCGGTTGAAGAAAACGGGGTGTTTAGTTTGCAAAACCACGGCAAGTTCATTCGGCTGATTTCTGAAAATGAATACCATAGATACCATGCGCTGGAAATACGTGGCTTTTCGGGCCATTGGATTGCTTTTTATGGAGTGGCAACGGCAGTGCTGTTTCGTTTTACGCCCATGGCCAAAAGAAAGCTTGAAACCATTATTTCCTAGTGAAAAGACAGCGAAAAAATATAGGGAATGAACAGTGACCCACTGATATACCAAAACCCAAAGGGCGACATTAAAATAGATGTTCGGTTAGAGAATGAAACGGTTTGGCTAACTCAAGAGCAAATGGCCTTGGGCAATAAGTAAGCAAACCGCCGCCGAATTGGTGTACAGGCGTGTAGATGTGAGCTTGCCTTTGATGGGAGCATCAACGCTGTATTGAGACATGAAGCTCATTTTATAAAAGCATTAGTGTTTTCTTTGTCTTATGGAATTAGAACATATTGAATTGCAAGGCAAAAAGCTGAGCCCTGTGTTGGGCAAAGGCAAAAAAAACCTGATGATAGATATTGACGGCACCATTTGCGAAGACATTCCTAACGAAGAACCTGAAAGAATGCTTACCGCACTGGAGTTTGCCGGTGCTCGCGAAACCATCAATGCCTGGTTTGATGCAGGTCATATCATTACTTTTTTCACCAGTCGCGAGTCGTTGAAACACAGGGAAATAACGGAACAGTGGTTGGCCAAACACGGATTTAAATACCACAACCTGCTAATGGACAAACCACGGGGCGGCAACTACCATTGGATAGACAACCACATAGTGAAAGGCATAAAATATAGCGGCGACTGGCACATGGTTAAAAACGATACCGAAGCTTGACGACACCCAAAAAAATGCGGGTACTTGTAATCCGCTTCAGTTCTATTGGCGATTTGGTTTTAACAAGTCCGGTACTGAGGTGTCTCAAAGCGCAGTTTCCTGATGCGGAGTTGCATTTTGCCACCAAAAAGGCTTTTGCGGATATTTTACGACCCAATCCACACATCAATCAATTGCATCTGCTGGGTGAAAATTGGAAGGAGTTTGTAGCCAATATGCCGGACTTTAATTGGGTGTTTGACCTGCACCACAACCTTCGCAGCAAAAGACTCATCAATGCCATTAAGGCCGGTCAAGTTTTTTCGTACAACAAACAAAACCTGAACAAATGGCTGTTGGTAAACTTCAAAATCAACCGATTGGAAGGCTACTCGGTGGTTAAGAGCTATTTCAATTCATTGCCTATAAACTACGATGGGTCAGGGCTGGATTTTTATTTACCAGCCGACGAAAATTTTGCCAAACTAAAACAACAGTTGCCGGCAAAATATGTGGCCGTTGTTTTGGGCGGAAAGTTTGAAACCAAGCAAATGCCAGCTGATTTATTGGTTGAGTTGGTAGCCAAAATATCGAAGCCGGTGGTGCTGTTGGGCGGCAGTGATGAAAAGGCCAAGGCCGAAGCAGTTGCCGCTACCTGCGCCCATTGTACCAACCTTGCCGGAATACTCAGTTTGCACGAATCGGCATTTGCGGTGCAGCAAGCGCAATTCGTGCTAAGCAGCGATACCGGACTCATGCACGTGGCAGCGGCTTTTGGCAAAAAGATGGCTGTAGTATGGGGAAATACGGTGCGCGAATTTGGATTTTCGCCGCTATATAAAGAAGGGCAAAACCACTTGGTAAGGCATTTTGAGGTGGAAGAGTTGTCCTGCCGACCTTGCTCAAAACTGGGGCACGCAAGTTGCCCAAAGGGTCATTTCAATTGTATGCGGCTGCAAGATACTGAAGCTATTGCCCGCTGGGTGAATGGAAGTATTGAGGCTAATGAGGCTGCTATGAAAGAATAAAGAAACTTGTGATTGAAAGATAGAAATGGAAAAATTCAGAAAAACTGAAGTAATCATCTTGGCGATTCTTTGGGCTATGTCTATAGTAAGCTATTCAATTGCCTTGCTCTTAAACTACGTTCTTTATACCACTGATTATTTTGGCTTGGCAGGCTTGTCAATAGTCACTTTAAGGGTTTTGCTTAGACCTGAAAAGTCATTTCAAAGTGTGTTTATATTGTTGCTATTCGGACTATTCAATCTCTTATCCTTTGCCTATTTTTTCAACCTGATCTTCACATTTGGCGTTTCCGGTTGGTTTACTCCGGGTATTCAACTTATTTCTTTGGTAATGTTGAGCATTCTGGCGATTAGAAAGCGCAACGATGTGATTCAATTTTATCGTGAAACATTCGGGCGAACTGAAAAGGAAGAAGAAGATGCAAGAAAAAGCACTCAAATTGGCTTTAAAACTAAATTCAATAACCTGACTGACAATGAAATAGATTTGAAATTACAACAGAACCTGGTACCTGAAGCCATTGAAGCTTTAAAAGAAATTAAGAAGGAGAGGGAAGTGGGATAAAAATTAACTGAAGTTTCGGGGTGAATTATAACATGTCTCTAAATTCTGATAAACTAAAAGTCGAATCCGACAACTTGCATATTCAGACATGCTCAAAATTGGCTGATTTCTTTAATATGGGGACTTATTTTTCATGCAATTAGGACGGCTCTTTTTCTTTTTAGTGGAGAAATAATTGAAATTCCGCCCGGAACAAAAAGCTGTATGAGCCTTTACGCAGCAACTAAAGGTTCAAATTTTGGATAAGCTAAATATTTGATTTGCAACTCAAAACGCGGCGGCGAGTTTTTTTTGTTCAGGAATTTCGGTTGTTTCGGAGCGTTAAGAAAAGAAAACAAGCCTTGAGTTTTTGGTACTTTTTGGTCAAGCAAAAAGTACAAGAAAGGACCAACGAGCATAACTTTCAGACGGTATGATCCGAATTTGACTTTGGAAAATAATAATTCAAGTCAAAGTCCTATCCAGCCCGTATATATTACTGTAAGTGAATTTGATAGGTGGTGTACTAAGTATGGAGTAGTTGCGTAAAAAATTGAATATCAGATAATCTTTTAACTCCGAAACTTTAGACATTAACTCAGATGTGGCTTAATCATAAACTGAAATAGAAGGTAATTTCAGATAGACGAGTTGCTAAGCGAGTTTGTTAACGGGTAGAGTGCAAGGCTTGTCGCTAGTCAATGGTAGCGTTGATGCCACGGTCTATAAACCGGTCTTTGAGTGGTTTCAACTCGTTGAAAGTGCCTTTTTTTATGTGGGCTTTTCCCTTAAAGTGCACCATTAAGGTTAGCTGCTCAGCTTGGGTTACGCTGTGTTTGCAGATTTTTACAATACTGTCAATTACCCAGTCGAAAGTATTTACATCATCGTTGTGCAAGATGAGGTTTCTTTCGTCAACATCCTCAAGCAGCACATCTATTTCCTCCTCAGTCTGGGTAAAAAGTCCGTTTTTGAGATTTTCCCAATTCATGATACTTAATTTTTAACCAGTTTTATTTTGCTTTCTTCACCTTTAAGCAAGCGGTCAATGTTTTTGCGATGGGTATATATAACGATTATTGGAATCAAAAGCGAAAATATTTTAATAAAAACACTGTCGATGCCAATGATGAAAATGAGCTGAACCGGGTAAAATAGGGCACCTAAAATGGAGCCCAGCGACACGTAGCGGGTAATGGAAACCACCAAAATGAACACGCCAAGCGAGATAAGCGCACTTTGCAAATGAATGCCCAGGATAACGCCAAAGAAAGTAGCAATGCCTTTGCCGCCTTTGAAACCCGCAAAAAGTGGGAAAATGTGGCCAATTACCGCGGCAATACCTAAGATCAATTTCGTTTCAACGGTATTTGACAAAATGAAACCTACTTCAAAAAAATTGAGGTAAACCAAGCGGGTAGCAAGCAGCCCTTTGGCAATGTCGATCAGCAAAACGGGTATGGCAATTTTGGCACCCAAAACCCTGAGTGTGTTGGTGGCACCGGCATTGCCGCTACCGTGTTCACGTACGTCAATTCCGGCAAAAAGCTTACCCGCCAAAACCGCGGTAGGTACGCTTCCTAATATATAAGCCGCTACACAAGCAAGTATCAATTCCATTACTATTCTTCTATTCTGATGGCTTTTTCGCGGGTTTTTACAATCATTTCCTCTTCGGCTTTGCGGTACGATAGCTTGCCTACCACCTCTTTTGGTTTTTTGTCGAGGGCGCGTTGCAAAAACTCAGCATCAGATGATTCAATATATAATTCTTCTTCTACAAATGTAAAAAGATACCAGTTACCACTATTGCCTTCCAAATAAATGGTCACTGAATCTGTAAAGGTTGTTTTAAAGAAATCTATACGTCCATTGAGTTTCTTGTTTACCGGATAGTTCTTGATGTTGGCCATTCCAATTTGTCCGTAGTTTCTAAACGATTTTGAAGTGGTATCCCAAACCAGCACGGTTTCGCCAAAGTTGAAAAGCGGCTCATACTCTTTGTAGGTAGGTATATTTCCGGTTTTGTAAATGTTGTCAATGGCTTTATCCACTTCTTTGGGGTCGCTCAGTTGCCGTGTTACTCCGGCTATTATATATTCCTTGATATTGTTTACATCGGGGTTAAAAAATCCAAAGTTGATGATGGAATCGCTCATTACTTTGGTAGCTGCATCTTCAAGTGGGAAGTTGATGCCACCAAACATATTGATTTTGGTTTCTGAGGTTTTCAGGTTGTGTGTAAGGTGTCCTGAAAGGTCAAAATCAAAGTTTTCAATTTTGTAACCAAAGTTCAGCGGGCCATTCATGTACATGGCGCCGGTATCTATATCATATACCCAAATTGATGGACTTGGATTGCCTTCGTAGTATCGCGAAAAGGCGGTAATTACAAACATATTTGAATCCGGATCCAAATACAAATCGCCTTCGGCACGGTACAGAGCCAGGTCGTTGGGCGTTTGTTTTACACCCAAAAACAATGGATAGAGTTGGCGTGTCTTGGTGTTGAGAAAGATACCGGTGTGCAATTCCTGTCCAAGTATGTTTTTGGCGTTGGTCACATTGAAATACAAAGAGTCAAAAGCTACCAAGCCGTCAAATTTGAATTTCTCAGTGGCAAGCGCATCAATTTGCGGATGCTCAATATTTACCTCACCGCTAAAGGCTATTTCTTTTCGGTTACTTTCAAAAATCAGGTTGCCGTTGTAGCCAATGTTTGAACCAAAGTGGAAGTTCATGGTGTCGGGAATGGTTCCTACACCGCGTGTAATGCCTTCTTCGGTGGTGCGTATTTCGTCCATGGGTATTTCCCACAGTTTGTCGTTGGGGTCGGTATATTGGTACCAGCCGGTAGCTGTAAGGCGTTTGCTGCTGAAAATATTTACCGATGCGCGTTTTACAGTGTGGTATTCATTTTCAAAACTTGCTACAATCTCGGCATTCTCCAGGGCGGGTATGCTGCCGTTTTCCGATATTTCTACCGTGGCCTCAGGCTTTACCTTGGCATCGCCCACCAAGAAGTATTTGATGTCGAATGCCTGTATATTGAAAGTTGACAAGTCGAGTTCGGCGGAGCTTGGCGCAAAGGTGAGCGAGTCGAAAACCGGGTTGGTTGAAACGAAGAAAAAGTCGATGTCTTCGTTTTCCTTTCCTTTTTCCAAATACACTTTCTTGTCAGGCACTTTCCAGGTAAAAAATGGAATATTGGTGGTGTATTGGTTCAGGGTAAGTTTGGTTTCAATCTCATCGGAGTTGGTGGCACCTTTCAGTTCCTGTTTGTCAAAATCTATCCCCACTTTCACACTCTCGTTTTGCAGGGCAATTTTTTCCATGCTTTCGTCGTACAGCTCAAATTTGGTTGAGTCGGCCGACAAGGTGCGGTGCTTAAAGTTGTAGTAGTCGGAGCTGAGGATACCTTGCCGGTAGTTGAACAAGCCCTTGCCGTACATTTCTTTTTTGGTAAAAACCAGTTCGCCTTTCAGAAACGATTCGGGCTCGTACATATTGATAAATGCTGAGGTGTCAACAGCTGCAATAATCATGGTGTCGCGGTAGGGCGTCCAACTCAATTCGCAGTTTTGCGAGTTTACGTTCGGAAACTTTTTGCGCTCCGTGTCGTCCATGGCAAATACCGTTTGCATAGCCAACATAGAGTCGGGGAAGAAGAGCATGTCTTCAGAAGTGATTTCAGCACCATTGTAGGTAAACTTTCCGTTGCCGCGCAAACCACGGTTACTCAAGTATATTTTCATGTTGCAATGGCCGGTTCCTTTGTAAAGCGGATAACCTTCGGGCGGTGTTTCGGTGCTGAAACCCAGTGAAAAGTCGGGTTGAAGATCGAGCTTATACTCAAATTCGGGTAAAATGCTGGCCGAAACAAAGGTTCCATCCAGGTTCATTCCCTTCATTGAAAAATTGTCGAGACTGTCAACTACAAAGGGTTTTAGTTTAAAGTAGAATCGTTCGCGGTCATACACGCCGTTAAAAACCGTTTTGTAATCGTAGTAAACATAGGCGCCTTTGAAACAGTCGAAAATGGGGAAGTTGGGGGTGGAGCGCCGCCCCGATTTGTTGTCGGGTTTGTCTATTTGCAATTTTCCTGTAATGTCTTGAATTACAGTGTTTACCCTTCGCAAAATGCCGCCTGCTTTTTCATCGGGAAAGTTGAACATCATGGAGTCGATCTGCAACATGTTGATTTGAAAATCTTCGTAACTGAATTCAAAGCCTTTTCCAAAATACTCAAAGCGACCTGCCTTCAGGTAGCCATCAAATTGCATATCGCGGTTTTTCTTGAAAATGATGGTTTGTTTGGCCGGGTAAATCTGCACGTTTTGCGAATCGCTGAGGCGGATGGTGTTGATGCCGCGCACTTCCAAATTGTTGTTGGCAAAGTAAAATCGCGAGTTGGGCTTGTCTTTAATCATTGAGTTGAGCTGCAACACATCATAGTCAATCTTGTGCAAGTAGGCGTTTATGTAGGTAAAAAGCTTGTCTTGCAGCGTAATTTCTTTGTTTTCAATGTTGTAAATGAGATAGCCTTGCGATGACATAAGAACCAACAAAGGCTGTATGGCACCAATGGTTTCTACACCGAAAAAGCTTTTCAGCTCCTCTTCGGTATAGGTGCGGCGTTGGTACAGGGCGTACAGGTCGTTCATTTTAAAGAGCGGGTTGTACGACATGGTGCCCCTGAGCTTTTCAAATCTTTTGCGGCTGAAATAGTTGAGCGATTCAAAAGAGGCTCTTCCTTCAGGATCGCGGCGCGAACGTATGTCAAAGTAGCTGCTGTCAAGGTAGCAGTCAAACTGATCGGCATAAATTTCCAATTGATGGTAGGTGTTGTAGAAAGGAGTGGCTACCATTTCGTTGGGCGAGGTACCGAGTTTCACATAGGCTGCTTCGCGGTCGAGATTGAGGCTGAGCGATGGATGCGAAATAGAATCGTTTTCTATGTAAATGGTTACCGCACAATTGCTTGCTACAATATTTTCGGGTTTTATGTAAAAGCCGTTGGAGTATATGTTCATGAATTTTTTGCCCTCGCGCAGCACGGTAAGTTTGGCCGGACTGTAGCCTGCGCCTGTGCCCATTATGGTGCGGCCTTCCATGCCAAATCCACCTCGGTAAATGAGGTATTCATCCAAGTCATCAAGGGTAAATTTTCGCTTGTATGATTTGAATTGCGGATTGGAGCCATTCACACCACGGCCATCCAGGTTGTCTTCCAGTTTGCCCAAAATTGGATCGCCAAAGGCATCGTAGTTTACAAACTCCACACTGTCAGCTTTGTAGCCGGAGTTGTTCATGTCTATTCGGTAGTGTTGCAATTGGGCATTTACGGTGTTGGCCGACAGGCCGGCGCGCTCCCAGGTTACTTCCCCTTCATTGCCCCACCATTTTTGTTTAAGTATATAAAACCGCCCGCTTGTATTATTTATTTGCAAGGTATCTTTTGGCCCCCAAAGCATCAGGTTCACACTGCTGAACTCCACATAAGGTGTTTTCTTCATCTTCAACTCGTAGTTGAAATCATCTACCGCCCATTGCTTGCCTCGTTTTCCCGACAGCACTTTTTCGTTGTTCAGCTCTTCAAAAAAGCCCATAAAAGACTTGGCTTCGGCTTTTGATACCTTCATTTTGATGAGCGTATCCAAGGTGTAGTTGAATTCAGAAAAGTTGAATTCTGAAATTTCGTTTTTATAAAAAGAGTTGGTTGCTTTCAGGTAGCTGTTAAAATCGGGTGAGGGGATAAAATGCGCCTTCAACATGCTGTTGCAAACCATTATCATACTTTCTTCAGCCTCGCCACCAAAACTGCCGCCTTGCCATAAAATGGTAAACTCTTCAAAAGTTTGGTCAAGGTCTTTGTTTTTGGCTGCTTTGATAAAATCTGAGAATTCACTAAAGAACTCAGAAGGATTATCGGAAAAGCGCTTGGTTTTTTGCGCGTGCAAAGGATAAAACAGAGAGCTTATGAGAAGTAGGAGAATAATTTTTTTCATGCAGGGCAATTTACTTTTTTAATACCACAACCATCCACTGGTCTTTTTCTTCGGCTTTTACTATGTGCATGCCGCTATTATGTGCTTCTTTTTCAAAATATGACAAGTCGCTGTTGTAAAATCCGCTTATGAGCAAAAGGCCATTCGGGCTAAGGGCTTGTACCAATTGTGGCCATCGTTGCAACAGGATGTTGCGGGTAACATTGGCCAGGATAACATCAAATTTTTGGTCTGCCACCAAGTCTATATCGCCCAACTGGAATGAGCAGATTGCACAACTATTGAGCTTGAAATTTTCGTGGGTATTGGCTATGCAGTTTTCGTCAATATCAACACCAAACACTTTGGCCGCGCCCATTTTTTCTGCTAATATGGCCAAAACACCGGTTCCCGTACCAAAGTCAAAAACGCTTTTTCCTGAAAAATCCATTCCAAGCATTTGTTTCACCATTAAATAAGTAGTAGGGTGGTGGCCGGTGCCAAACGACATTTTGGGTTCTATGAGTATATCATAGGCAATTCCCGGCTGTGTAGGATGGTGTCCGGCTCTTATAAGGCATTGGTCCATCACATTTATGGGTTCAAAGCCCGCTTCCCACAGGGCATTCCAGTTTTGGTCGTCAACCAGCTGTGTTTGGTAGCTGATGTCTTGCAAGGCCATAAACTCTTTTACCTCCGCGCTAAGAAGGTAGTTTTCTGGTTTGTCGGCAATATAGGCTTGCAGTTCGGTGCCTTTTTCTTCCAGTCCTTCAAATCCGTCTTCAAATAGAAATCCGGCCAACATGGCCAGCATATCAGCCTTTCCCCTGAAAGTGTATTGAAGGTATTTCATGAATGTTGTGCTTGAATCATGGCGTTGATCACGGGAATGAAATCATCGGCTTTCAGCGATGCGCCGCCCACCAAACCGCCATCAATATCGGGTTGCGAAAAAAGCTCGCGGGCATTGCCGGGTTTCACACTTCCGCCATACAAAATGGAAATGTTGTTGGCCAATTCTCCGAATTTTTCAGACAGGGTTTTGCGTATGTGCAGGTGCATTTCCTGTGCTTGTTCAGGACTCGCGGTTTCGCCGGTGCCTATGGCCCACACGGGTTCGTAGGCTACCACTACTTGTGCCAATTGCTCCTGCGGCAATTGATAAACCACCTCGGTAAGTTGGGCTTTTACCACCTCAAAATGTTGTTCGCTTTTGCGGTGTTCCAGTTTTTCGCCGCAGCAATACACAGCTGTGAGGCCGGCAGTGAGCACTTGTTTCATTTTGGCCAACAACTCATCGCTGCCTTCGTTAAAATACTCGCGGCGCTCTGAGTGTCCTACCAAAACGTGGCTCGCTCCGGCAGCTTTTATCATTTCAACACTTGTTTCGCCGGTATAGGCGCCTTCTGTGGCGCTGTGGCAGTTTTGCGCACCAATATATACGCCCTTGGTGTCCTTACATTCATGTGCCGCAATGGGTATCGACAAATAGTTGGGAAACAGGCAAATATCAAATCCCAGTTGTTGGTTGTTGAGCGAAGCATTCAATTGAGTAATAAACTCATAGGCTTCTAATGGGGTTTTGTACATTTTCCAGTTTCCTGCAACAATGGCTTTTCTCATTTTATCGCTCGTTTCGGGTCATTTCAAAAATAGTCCGCAAAATAGCCTCTTCGTGTTTATCCAAGTCTTTGTTTCTTCTTTTCATCACCCTTTTTGCCACTTCAATGGCTTTGTCAAAGTCGTAGGTCTCAAAACCTGCTGCTCCGCCCCATGCAAAAGAGGTGATGTACTTGGGCGGAAAATCGGCACCGAATATATTGGCCGAAACGCCCACCACGGTTCCCGTATTAAACATGGTGTTGATGCCGCTTTTTGAGTGGTCGCCCATTATCAATCCACAAAATTGCGATTGGGTATCAATGGCTTTGCCGGTGGCAATGTGGTGCACCTTTACATTGCTGTAGTTGTTTTTGAGGTTCGATGTATTGGTGTCTGCACCCAAATTGCACCACTCGCCCAGGATGGAATTGCCCAGAAAACCATCATGGCCTTTGTTTGAATAGCCTAATAAAATAGAATTGTTTATTTCGCCGCCCACCTTGCTGTATGGGCCTATGGTGCTGCCATCGCGTATTTTGGCGCACATATTTACCGTGGCACCTTCGCACAAGGCAAAAGGGCCTTTTATAAAAGCGCCATCTTGTACCGAGGCATT
>WGNN01000047.1 GCA_016124515.1 bacterium | reverse complement strand
CGAAAAGCCGAAGATTTGAAGAAACTTGCCACTTTAAATAATGAACAAGCCGCATTGATTCATGTTTACAGCGGCAGCAAAGCGTATGTGCCGGGCAGGGAAGAAGAAATTTTCAGGATGATGGAAGCCGGAGCCGTAAAAACAGACCATGTAATGTACGATCTGATTGACCATTTGTACCGCAACATGAAAGCTTAAATCAGGCTCTTATTACTTTGTTGATGTCTTTTTTGGTGGGATATTGGCTGGTAAAAAACATTACTACCACCACCGCCGTAACCAAAAAGATATAATGAGAGAAATATAGAAAAGTGGCATAATAGCCCATTGTGATAAGCGAGAGGAATATAAATTTCAAATAGATGGTTTTCTTATAGCTTGAAATAATGCTTGCCGGTGCTTTTTTTAAGGCAAGTCGTTTGGCTACAATTTTCGGAACCAGTACTGAGGCAACCAAAAATGGCAAGCTCAACAGTAAACTGAAATAGTAAAAAGAGAGGTAGTCGCCAATGCCCGAATTGCCACTATCAATAACAAGTTTGGTCATAACACCGCCCAATACAAGCAGCATTATAATTAGTATGATGTGCAAAAGTTTCAATTCTCTCAGGGTTTCCCTGATTTTGAAATCAATATAGCTGTTAAACGTCATTTGGGCGCTCAAAGGGGTAGCAATAGTCCATCTGCTGAGACATTGAAACCTGAATTTTCTACGAATATGCGTTTTTCCTCGTTAAGGTTGAGCAATGGATTGGTGTGGTTTAAATGAATACAGTAAATTTTTGATTTATCGTGGGTAGATAAAGCCTTGAGCCGCTCCATGGTTTCCACTACAAAAGGATGCGGAATTTCGGCCATATTTCGGCCCGGCAACTCCTCGCCATCATAAAAAGTAGCATCCAAAAATGCGTAATCAACACGTGCTATGAGTTCCCCTAAATTTTGCTCCCATTTGCTCCATTTGTCTATATCGGGTATAAACAAGGCGGTTTTGTTGCTACCTACAATTTCAAAACCCACCGTTTCTGAAAACTCATCTCGGTGGGGTACAAGGTGCGGAATCAGGCTGAGCGCTGGGCTTAGGATGGTGGTGCTGTCAGCTTTAAGTTCTTTTATCGCAACGTTTTGCAAACCAAGCAATTGACTCCAAGGACCGTTTTTACTTAAAAAATCTGCCATTTTTGGCATCACATACACACTCAGGTCATGCGCATTCAGGGCTTCTCTGCCCAGGTACATCAGCCCGGTGTAGTGGCCTATGTGGGCGTGTGTTATTATTATACCTTCTATTTCGCATTCGGGGCAAAGTTGTTTCAATGATTGCCATTGACTTACCAAATCGGGTGTGGCTTCCAGCAGCCACGATTTTTTGTTTTCGCGGTCAATAAGTCCCAAACAGGTAACCCGTTCGGGCTGTCTTTCTTTATTCCAAACGCGTTGGCAGCAAGGCTTTTCACAATCAATTTGTGGGTAGCCGGCATCTTGCGCTATGCCAAGCACCACCAACTCAGTGGCTGAATTGGTCTTGGCAACTTGGTTGCTGTTATTAGCAGGCCTGCATGAAAATAAATAAAGTGGTAAAAGAAGGTATATGTATTTCATCCATCGGTTTTGCATGCCGCTATATACAACAAAAACGGCGGAAATACGCTTCTGATTTCCGCCGTTGGCAAACTAAACTCTAAACACTAAGCCTTTAATGCTTTATAAGTAAGCCGTGTTCAATCGCTCCTTTTGTTTCTATGTATATCATATACGTGCCATTTGGCAAGTGGTGCAGGTCCAACTGCATGCTTGTTCCACTAGATGCTTTTTGCAGGGCAAGGGTTCCGCTCAAATCGAATATTTTAACCATGCTGTTGTGTGCAAGTCCATTCAGAAATACGGTATTTGTGCAGGGGTTTGGATAAATATCCAGTTGGTTTTCAGTAAGGTAGCCTATCGATGTTGCGGTGGTTTTTCCGCCTGCCACGTTGCTTGCCCCCGATTCGCCCGCGCTGTTATAGGCGCTTACTTTATAGAAGTATTTGTTGTCGGCCATCAAACCGGTGTCGGTATAGTTTATTACATTTTCGGCTACATTGCCAATAAGGCTAAAACTCACCGAATCGCTGCTGCGGTATATGTTAAAGCCGGTTTCGTTGTTGCTGTTGTCGGTCCAGCTCAGGTACAGTTTTGCTCCTTCTTTTTTGTTGGTTGATACCTTTAGGTTGCTCGGTTCTGCCGGTGTGCTGCCACCTGATACGGCTTGGTACAATACCCTTCCGCCCGCTTCTTTTTCATAGGCACCACTCAGGTATTTATATTCAAGCGAATAGCTGAGTTGCCCATTTGCGTCATAATAATGCATGGCTTTGCTTTCTTTGTTCCAGGTGCTCGTACCCATGGTCTTTTTGGCACTGTACATTTCGGTAAGCACCCCATTGGCATCATATACAAAATCGTAGGCTTCGTCTTCGCCATTTTGTTGTTCAATTTCTTCCACTCTGCTCAACAGGCCGTTGTTCCATGTAAAAAAGTACTCGTTATCAATTTTCACCCAATTACTGCCATCATAATATTCATGGGTAATTTGTTCCATTTGGTTGCTGCTGTTGTAGCTGTAGGTGTATCGCTCATCGTCTTCCCAGCCTGAGTTGTAGAGTTGTTCTATAATCTGGGTGCAATTGCCATTTGCATCATATTTATAGGTCCATTTTTTGTCGTTTGTAAAAGTTCCACCGGCGGGCGCTGCGCGTTCTTTCAGTACTTCGGTACGTTGGTTTGAGCCATTGTAGCTAATGGTATAGCGCACTTGCATAGCCGACCAAATGCCGGGCGATGGCACATAAAACGAATCGGTTTCTAAACATTTTTCTAATAAATTGCTGCTGTTGTAGCTCAATTGTGAGGAGTAAATAATAGAATTGCCACCATAGCTCAGTTGCATTCTATGGGCTATAAGCTGGTTGTTGCTGTTATATGCCCTACTTATGGGGTACAAAATTTGAGTGACCCAATTGCTGGCATCTACACTTTTCAATTCCAGTTTTATCAACTCCTTGTGTTTGTTCTTAAGGTAGGTAAACTGTGCCGTATCGGTCCAGCCACCGCTGCCGTCTGTTTCCTGAAACACTGCCGAATCAGAATATTTGTACATCCAGGTAATGCCGTATTGTGGCAAATTAAGCGGCTCTTGTACCGGCATGAGCAGCGAATTCAAGTCATTAGGCAAGTACTGCGCTTGGCCGTAAAGCACAGTAAGAGCCATGCAGATTAATAGTATAACATTTCTCATATTGCTTGGTGTGTTGTTTAATATGAGCAAACATAAGTGGGTGTGTAATATGAAAATATACGGTAAAAAACGTATATCAACCCCTTCATACCTTAGTGCTATTTTATGACATTTGCACGAGTAAGTTAAAATTATAAAGAGTTACTTAGTTTGAAACGAAGAAAAGTACAGCTATATCCAAAAAATTTGGGTGAAAAATTAGGCTTCAACAGAATAGTAGAAAGAATTTCAGATTTGTGCCACAGCCCGTTGGGGCGTGCTGAAGCTGCTGAAGTACAGATTTGGTGCGATACGCAGCTTATCAAAGAGCTGCATAGTGAGGCGCATGAATTCAGCACCTTATTGCAGTCGCAGGATTTTACCGCTCCCGATACCGAATTTCAAGTATTAAAAACCCACATCGATCGATTGCAAATTGCCGGAGCAGTGCTGAGCGAAGAGCAATTGCTTGAAATAAAACAGTTCTTGAAACAATATGCGGCGGTTGTTAAAGAGTTTAAGCGCAACCGCGAGCATTTTCCCACCCTCTTTCAAATGGTTTCGGTTTTTGACTACGACAAGGAGTTGCTTGCCACCATCGAATCGGTTTTTGACAACAATGGCCAAATAAGACCTGAAGTGTCGCCTGAGCTCAACCGAATCAGGGCAGAGATAAAAAAGACCATTTCGGTACAAGACAAAAAATTTGAAGCTATACTGCGCAAATGCCGGCAGGAAAAATGGCTAAGTGATGAGGAGCAAACGATAAGAAACGGAAGGCGGGTGTTGGCCATTATTTCAGAACACAAGCGCAAACTAAAAGGCATTGTTCACGACGAGTCTGCCACGGGAAAATCTACATTTATAGAACCGCAATCGCTGGTAGAATTGGGCAACGATTTGTTTGACCTGCAACAAAAGGAGCGCAAAGAAATATACCGTATCCTTTCCAACCTATGCAGCGAAATAAGGCCTTACTGCCAACACATGCAGCAGTACCAACAAATAGCGGGAAAGGTAGATTTTGTGAAAGCCAAAGCGCGGTTGGGATTGCAATTGGGCGCCATATCGCCGCAAATGAACCAAAAGGGAAATCTATTTCTTGAAAATGCACAACACCCACTGCTCAAACTCAGTTTTGCCGAACAAGGCCGAAAAGTGGTACCACTCAACATAGAACTTGATCAAAACCTGCGCGTATTGATTATTAGCGGGCCCAATGCCGGTGGAAAATCCATCTGTCTGAAAACCATTGGCCTGTTGCAGTGCATGTACCAAGCAGGCATGCCCATACCGGCGGAAAGCCACAGTACCTTGCCGGTTTTTGAGAAGCTTTATCTGGATATGGGCGACGACCAAAACCTTGACAACGACCTTTCTACCTACAGCTCGCACCTGAAAGCCCTGAAACATTTTGCCAATTTTTCTGACGAAAACACCCTGTTTTTGCTCGATGAATTCGGTACCGGCACCGATCCGCAATTCGGAGGTACCATTGCCGAAGGGGTTTTGGAGCATTTGGTAAATAAAAAAGCCTACGGTGTGGCCACTACGCACTATTCAAACCTTAAGATTTATGCCGAGAAAAAAGAAGGTGTGGCCAATGCGAGTATGATGTTTGATCAAGCCCAAATGAAACCTACCTATGTGTTGCAGGTTGGTCGTCCGGGTAGCTCTTATGCCTTTGAAATAGCCCAGCGAATTGGACTCAACAAATCAATAATTGAATATGCCAATACAAGGTTGGGCAACAAAGCCGATTCATTTGAAATGCTGGTAAACAAGCTGGAAAAGGAGAAATTGGCTCTGGAGCGCAAACTAAAGGAAGCTACTGACAAGGAAAATAAGTACAGCAACTTGCTAAACGAATACAAAGCGCTGAAACAGAGTGTGAAGGAGAATAAGCAAAAAATGGCGCTGGAGTACAAAACCCAACTTCAAAACGAATTGCGCAATGCCAACAAACGTTTTGAAAAGGCCCTTGCCGATTTGAAATCAAACAAAAAGAGTCAGGATGAAATAGCCCGCGAAATAAGGAGCAAACTGCGCAAGGATAGCGATAGGGTAGAAGATGAATTGAAAACCATTAAAAACAAATTGGTGCCCAAAGACAAGTCGGTTGAAAAACTGAAAACCGGCGACAAAGTGAGCCTGCGCGAAGGCACAGAAACCGGCGAAATTCAGGAAATTGACGGCAAACATGCGGTGGTGGCATTCAACCACTTGCGCACAAGAGTGCCCCTTACCGAGTTGGTATTGAGCAGCGACAAGAGTAAGAAGAAAAGCACCAAAGGCGTAAATGTGAGCGACTTTATCCTGGAGTTCAAATCGCAAATTGATGTGCGCGGCCTGCGTGCCGAAGAAGCCTTGAGCGAGGTGGAACAATTGGTAGATCAGGCAGCCATTTTAAACCAAAGCAACCTGCGGGTGGTACATGGCCGTGGCGATGGCATTCTCAGAAAACAAATTGCATCTTTCTTGAAAGCCAACCCGCATGTGGTTAGTTTTGAATACGAACACGCCGACCGCGGTGGCGACGGTGTAACAATCATAAAATTATGAAGTCAAAATCAATAGTTATCAGTGCCATTGTGTTGTCGGGCAGCTTGTTTTTTGCCGGTTGCAAAGAAAAACCAAAAGGCAGCGAAGAAACCCTAAGTGCCAACATCAATGCAGCCGATTCTACTAAAGAAAGCAACACATTGCTGGGCAGTTGGATAAGTGCAAGCTACCAAAAAGCCGTGCTCGAAAACCGCTCGCCTTACCGCTCTATTCCACAGTTGGGCGAAATATCGGAACTTGAAGTAGATGGCAACGAAGTGAGCCTGGTGTACAACAACTCTGAAGGCGAAGTATTTGCCTACGAAGAAGTGAAAGGCCAACAATACAGCCTGAAACTAGGCAACGGACTGCAACTTGTGTACAACGGCAGCGATAAGGCAACTATAGAAGGCAATAAAATCAATGAGTCGTTTGTGCGCTCAGAAGCCCCCGCGGGTCATTGGTCTGTAGTGGAGCAATTTATCATGAGTCGCCTGTTGGCGGGCAGCTACAACTCGGCCATTGGCAAGGTAGAGATTAACCACGACGGCACCTTGAAAGGCCTCAACAACTATGTGAGCTACAAGGTATTTACCAGTTTTGATGAGCTGAGCAATTTCGATTTAATTGAGTTTAGAGACCGCACCGGCAAAGGCGACTACAAAGCTTGGGAGATAAAAGACGACCTGCTCATCCTTTACAACATTGTGCCCGGATCGGCCTATTTGTTTGAAAAAGGCGAGGAGTTTTTACGCTTACAACTTGTACAAGCCGTTAGTTGAAAAATGCGCGGCAAGGTGTTTTTGGCCTGCCTAACATTGCACCTCCATTAAAAACAAAAGATGAATAAGATAGTAGCAATTTTATTGATGGCTTTGCCATTCGCAGTATTTGCCCAAAACGGAGTTCAAAAGGTAAATGGATACGAGTTTTCTTCCATCAAGGACATTGAGGCAGAGCCGGTTCAAAACCAGAATATCACAGGCACTTGCTGGAGTTTTTCAACTCTTTCGTTTCTTGAATCGGAAGTGAAAAGAATAAAAGGAATGGATGTGAAGCTTGCCGAAATGTGGATTGTGCGCAACGCCTATATCGACAAGGCACGTCGCTATGTGCGTTTTCACGGCATGATCAATTTTGATGAAGGTGGCGCATTTCACGATGTCACCGCCATGATAAAAAAGTACGGTATTGTGCCCCAATCAGTATATCCGGGCCTTTCGTACGGTAGCGACGAGCACCACCATGCCGAGTTGCGAAATGTGCTTCGCAGCATGTGCGATGCCATTATCAAAAATCCAAACCGCGAATTATCCACCGCTTGGGACGATGCCATTATTGCCGTGGTTGATGCCTATTTGGGTGCACCGGTTGAGAGTTTTGAATACCAGGGAAAATCATTTACGCCACAGTCTTTTACCAATTATGTGGGTATCAATCCCGATGATTATGTGGTGCTTACCTCATTTACCCACCATCCTTTCTACGAAAATTTTATCATAGAAATACCTGACAATTGGTTGCAACTGAGTGCTTGGAACGTGACACTTGACGAAATGATGGAAACCATGGACAATGCCTTGGAGCACAACTACTCTGTAGCTTGGGCTGCCGATGTTTCAGAAAAGGGCTTTTCGCACAAAAATGGCGTGGCTATTATTCCTGTGGGCAATTTTGATGGAATGAACCGCGATGAAATTGACGAAAAACTCAAAAGCCCGCAAACCCAGGAAAATATAACGGTGGAAATGCGTCAGAAAGCCTTTGACAACTACCAAACCACCGACGACCACGGCATGCACATAGTAGGCATGTACCGCGAAAAAAATGGCGATATGTACTATAAAGTGAAAAATTCGTGGGGTACCAAGAGCAACGACTGCGATGGTTATTTGTTTGCTTCTGATGCCTACGTGCGCTACAAAACCATAGATATCATGGTGCATAAAGATGCCATTCCCAGGAGTGTAAAACGCCAGCTTGATATTTAGTAGCTGTTGGTAAAGATCAATCATGATGTTGCCTTCTTTGTGGCATTTGGCCATCGAGCCAAGTAAATTCTAAATCTTTAGGTTGACGACAACGTATCCTAAAAAAGGTTTTTGCAGGTAGCCGAAGCTTATTCGCAGCGATGAAATATTAGAAAAGAGCGGGACATAGATTCCGCTCTTTTTTTTGCCTTATTCCTGAAAAATGACCTTGATTTCCTTCACTTAAGTTAAAATGAATTTAATTTGAAAGCAGCTTTACCAAGGTTGGTAAGAGAAGCCCGCGAAGTTGGTTTCCCTTGCACCTGTTTCAGTGAAATGTTTGCTGCAAACAGCTGATTTTGAAAGGATAATCAAAAAGTTGAATGGCCTTACCACCCCCGATGTAAAGAATTTTGCAAACACTTAATAGATGTATAAAATGGATGTAAACAGTTGGGAAAAAGATGAATACAACGCATTTGTGCTGCTGTATGCGGCCTATGCCGACGGTGAATTGAATGAAGACGAAATTGCTTTTATAGAGTCGTTGGTAGGTCCTGAGAAAGCACAGGCGATGGATCGATTTGGGTCTAAACTCAGCGATTATGAGTGTTTGAGTATAATAGAAGACCTCAGAGAGCGCCATTATCCGGGCGAGGAAGGCAAGCAAAATTTGCTTGACGAATTGAAGGAATTGTTCCGCACCGATGGCAAATATTCGCAAATAGAACGTGAGATATTACACACCCTGCGCCGCGTTTTGTAGGAGGTTGTAAGTTGTTGATTGTAAGTTGTTTTTGTGGTTTGCCGGGATAACATTGGTATTAAGCCGGTTGGCAAAATAAATTTGTTGCTCACTCTGAGTTGGTTAGAGATTTTAGTGGCATTTGGAAAACACTCAAAGAAAAATACAATTCCGAACTTTCGGCATTGGCTTACCGTCCAATTCCAAATGAAAAGGAGGTGGCTGAATGTATCGAAAGCTTAGTTTCTAGAATTAGCGCATAATTGGCAATTGTAATTATCTGGAATTGAAAGGCTGTGTCATTGGCAAAACCGTTTTTTTTGGAGAATAGCCTTCTGATCAACAAAAAATGATTTCTTTGTTTAAGCTCAATACATAATCATTGAAAAAAACAACCTATGTCAAAACAGTATCTGACCCTGCTTGTACTTATTGGTTTTGGAGCGCTTAGCGCTGCCGCGCAGCCGAAGGCTTACACTTTCAAAAAGGCAACTGAAATGGGCATAGGCATGAGTTTGCTCGACTTGGAATACCCCAGTGCCTTGAATCAGGATACAACAAAAGCGGTTTTTAAGTCTGAAGAGCAGCAAAAAGCCTTTGTGGAAGCCTACCGAACCATGTTGTTTGACTTAGGCAAATTCCTGTCGGAACATGGTTTTGATTGGGAGCGAAAAACAAGGTGTTTCAACAAAATATACTTCAATAGCGGAGGCGGCATAGATTATTTTCTCTATAATTTTTTGGGCAGCGAAAGCGAAAAACCATCCGAAGTCAAGCAAGCCCGGTTCAATGAATTGCTACAGGAATTTGTAAAGGATTATAAAATCAAAATACAGGCCGAAGATAAATTTTCGCAATGTGGTCCTGTTTCTTACATGCCCAAAGCCGAGGAAGAATAGCAGGAAGGTTGTTTTGTATGACCTATTGGGCGTGGTTGTGAACCGGTAATCGCGTTTTATACTTCTTCATATAAATGAAGCTTCTTCTTGATTTTGAAGAATTTATGTCGGGCATCGGCTACATATACCAAGCGGATGAACCACCAAACGGTACAAAGCACCACGAAGTGTAAGCCGAGAATAGCCAGCACTTTCATATCGCGGTTGCTATTGAGGCGCACCGCCGAAAGTGTAACGGAATATAAGGTAATAATGAGCAGTTGAACGGTTCGCACAATGATGGGAGTGATGGTGAGTTCCACCAGATTGTTTTTCAGCACGCGGCCTTTTATCTTGGCAAAATGGCCAAAGGGAAACATAATATTGAAAAAACTGAGCTGCGTGCAGAACGTTACATCGCTTTTTGAACCCAAAAAATCGTCATTTTGAAAAGCCCGTTTCAAATCTTCGGGACTTAAAGTTGTTTCGTAGCGGCGCACAATGGGGCCTAGAAACAAGATGCCTATTCCAAAATTCTCTCTTCTCATGATATACCTGCCTGCGCAATATAAACCTTTATTTCAATTGCAAGCGTTTTTTCTAGCTGATTTTCTGATTTTAAGTCGCGCAAGCCGGTTTGCTTAATGGTTAAGCATCAGTCTGTTGCAGCCAAAAGCAAGGATTTGTTTGTCCGCCAAACCGTTTTGCAAATCACTTTTCCTTTTTTGTGGCATCTTTCTCTTTGCGGGCATTGAATACTAAGGCAAGTGCAGCGCCTATTGATATGCCTAATGCTATCCACAATGGCACATTGTGCAAAACCACGCCAATAGCGCTACCTGCTGCGGCACCAAATCCGGCTCCCAATACTATATTTTGTTCTTTCTTAATATTATGATGTTTTAGTTTGTAAGAATGCTGCTCTGGCCAGCCTACTTTGTTCCAATGATTTATTGAACATTCAAATTAACAACTTTTTTGAGTGTCATCTGATGTTCAGACACAGGAGGTGTTTAGAAAGCAAATGGTGATTCAATAACCATTAATCACTATTCTATAGTTTGGCTATAATCTCTGTTTCGGCTTTTTGGAGGGCGCTTTCTATGCCTGCGGGATTTTTGCCACCTGCAGAAGCGAAAAACGGCTGTCCGCCGCCACCGCCTTTGATATCGGCAGCCATCAGTTTTATTATATTTCGGGCATCGAGGCCTTTTTCATTGACCAAATGCTCAGATATTATAACCCAAACATTTACCTTTTCGTCAATATTTGCAGCCAAAACCACTACGGCATTTTCGGCGGAGTTTTTTATGGTAAATGCCAGGTTTTTACCCTGATTGGCATCGTCGAGCGAAATTTGTTTTACTAATAAATTTACACCATTTACTTCTTCCACAGCCTTCATCAACTCGTTTTTGAAAACAGCAGTTCGGGCTTCAATAAAACGTTGAATTTGGTCTTCGCCTTTTTTCTTGTCTTCCATCAAAGCTTCCACCGCCTTTATGGGGTCGTTGGATTTGAGCAAATTTTTTAGGTAGGCTACCACATGGGCGTCATTGCGTGCCAATTCTTCCGCTTTTTCGCCTGTAACCACCTCAATACGGCGCACACCGGCAGCTACGGCACTTTCCGACACAATTTTGCACAGGCCAATTTCGCCGGTTGCATGCACATGTGTTCCACCGCAAAGCTCAATTGAATATTCCGGATCAAAAGTTATCATGCGCACGTGGTCGCCATATTTTTCGCCAAAAAGCATCATGGCACCTGCTTCTTTTGCCTGTGCTATGGGCAAGTTGCGTGCTTCGCCAAGGGTTACGTTTTCTCTGATTTTTTCATTCACAATACGTTCCACCTCTGCTATTTCTTCTTCGCTCATTTTGTTGAAGTGCGAAAAGTCGAAACGCATATAATCGGGGCCTACGAGCGAGCCTTTTTGTGCCACATGCGTGCCCAATACGCGGCGCAATGCCGCATGCACAAGATGGGTTACCGAGTGGTTTTTTTCAGTATCGCGGCGTTTTTTCTCATTTACTTCCGCTGCAAAAATGGCTTCCGGATTTTTTGGAAGGGTATTGGTGAAATGCAGAATTAGATCGTTTTCTTTTTTTGTATCTATAATATACACTTTGTCATCGCCGGCAATAAGTTGTCCGGTATCGCCAATTTGTCCGCCTCCTTCAGGATAAAAAGGCGTTTTTTCCAAAACAAGTTGGTATTGTGTTTTTCCTTTGGTGGTTATGCTTCGGTAGCGCAAAATGCGGGTGGTGGCTTGCAACACATCGTAGCCCACAAATTCCACCTCGGTACCTTCATTTACCACCGTCCAGTCGCCTTGTTCTTTAGCGGCATCGTCTTTTGAACGTCTTTTTTGCTCGGCCAAAGCGGTATTATAACCATCAATATCTACGGTCAGGTGTTCCTCCTGTGCCATGAGCTGCGTAAGATCAATCGGAAAACCGTAGGTATCAAACAATTCAAAGGCAAACTCGCCCGGTATCAGCTTACCAACCATTTGTTGAATGAAGGATTCAAAACGACGCGTACCATTGCTCAGTGTTCGTAAAAAGGCATTTTCTTCTTCTTTTATTACTTTGTCAATAAAGTCTTTTTGTGCCAATACTTCAGGAAAAACATCCCGGAAATTGTCTGCAACAAGCCCGCTCATTTTATGCAAAAAGGGCTGCGTGCAATTGAAATACCTGAAAGCATAACGTACGGCTCTTCGCAAAATGCGGCGCACCACATAACCTGCACCATTGTTTGACGGCAATTGACCATCGGCAATGGTAAATGTTATAGCTCTTATGTGGTCCACTATTACCCTAATGGCAATGTCGGTTTGCGTGTTTTGGCCATATTTTACCCCAAACTGTGTCTCAACATGTTGAATTAGGTAGCTGAAAACATCAGTGTCGTAATTTGATTTTTTGCCTTGGATTACCACGGCAAGTCGCTCGAGCCCCATGCCGGTGTCCACGTGTTTTTCGGGCAGGCTTTCTAAACTTTTATCGGCCTTTCTGTTGTATTGGATAAAAACATTATTCCAAATTTCTATAACCTGCGGGTGGTCTTTGTTCACCATATCACGCCCCGCAATTTTGGCAATTTCTGCTTCATCTCGCAGGTCTATGTGTATTTCTGAGCAAGGGCCACAT
>WGNN01000140.1 GCA_016124515.1 bacterium | reverse complement strand
CTTCAATTTTCATCATTTAGAATCACCACACGTAAAACCTATACGGGTGATAACTACAGCGAGAAAGGCATGCGAAGTTTGCACGTATTCTTCAATATGGTTTCGCCTCAACTAATTGACTTTGTTGATGTAGATTATATGCCCCGTAAAAAGGGAAAGTCAAATTACAACCTGATGAAGCGCATAAGGCTGGTTCTCGAAATCATTGTTACGCTTACTGAACTTCCAATGGTGTGGTTTCTATACCTGTTTCTATTGTTTGCTTTTGTAACTGTACTTGCGGGACTTTGGACATTGTTTGGCATTCATGTGTGGAACCATTACCTGAGCAGTGTTCTTTTAGGCGGTCTAGGTCTCACTATCAGCCTAGGATTTGTATTCCTGTTTGCATACTTAAGGAGGGTGTACCTTACCTTCCAGGGAGCTGATGTGTACGCTATATGGCAGGAAGCCTGACTTCGGCTCCGCTCAGTCAGTTTTTATTTTCCTTTGATCTTAAGCTTTTCCATCATCTTAACCCGATGCAGAAATTGCTCATTCGCATCTTTTCGGGTCATTTTCAAGGCTTTGAAATAATTGGGTCTGTATGACAAAACATCCAGCAGGTAATAGACCGGTGACGTTTTAATAGTGTTAAAGAAATTGACCCACCTATAACCTAAGCCAATGGTTTCCGTTCGGTTGCGCACGGTGTGCCACATAAAGGGTGGGTTATAGAATATATCCCCGGGCTCAAGTACCACTCGGTATCCATCTACATACTGGTAGTAGGGATAACCCTCATAATCTGGATTAAACGGATTGAATGGTTTTCCATCAACACGATTTGGCGTTGTTCTGTAAATACCGTTTAAAGTGCTCGGAGGATCAATAAATGGCACGAAGTAATTGGGATACAGAATCCATTCCTTTACCCCATGTATTTGAACAAAGAAATTAGAAATGTGCGCATTGTGTAGCTCGGTTCTGGTGTCGGGGCCACCCAAAAAAGCTTGGAATGACTCAAAATAACGGCTTTTATGCACGTATTTTTTTATGAAACTTAAGTCAATTTCATCCAAGTGCTCAGGGTGCCGAGCCATAAGGTTGTAATATCGGAAATAGGGTGTCTTGTCACCACCCTGAAGTCGGTTAATCAATTCTCTTAGCGAAGTTTTTTCTATCCCTTTACTATGGTCAACTACGTGTATTACCGGAACTTCATCATCCCCGTGTACGTCCTTCAGATAGCTCAGGTCCCATTTCCCTACACAGGGCCAGTTTTTTGCAGCACCTTTTAACACCACCGGGATTCCTCGCTTCAGGTAATAGTTTTTGAATTCGCTTTCGGTCAGGTGTTCGCGATACTCTACGTCAATAATTTTGCCTGGCCCCTTCTTCTCTAAAGTCTTTGCAATGTCTTTAAAAGCGCGGTAGCGGATTCGTCCGAAAAACCTGATAACCGTGCCACGGCCCAGAAAATGGTCAAGCACCTGAAAAAAATTATAGGTGCTCCGCTGTCGCCATGAGAAGGCATTGAGAGGTAAGCGCGGATCATTTGGCTTCATATACCCTTTTTCTCTTTTGCATCATTTTCAGGCGATGTTCAAACTGTTGGTTGGCATTTTTACGTACCATTTTCAATGATTTGAAATAATTGGGTTTATAGGCCATCAAATCAAGCAAATAATAAGTGGGAGCTGCCTTAAAGGAATTCATCGCATTGATCCAACGGTAACCAACCCCTATGCTATCTGTTTCATTCCTAACCGTATGCCACATAAATGGTGGGTTGAACAACACATCTCCCGGCTGCAACTTCACTGAATAGCCATCAAGAAATTTGTAGTATGGGTATTCTTCATAATTGGGGTCAAATGCATTAAAAGCCTTCTTACCTCTTAGCATGGCGTCTCTATAAATACCATTCAGTGTGCTGGGTGGGTCAATAAACGGAACATGATAATTAGGGTACAAGAACCACTCTTTTACCCCATGGGCCTGAACGAATAAATTGGAGATATGGGCATTGTGGACGTATGTAGTAGATCCTGCGCCACCAATAAATACTTGAAACGAATCAAAATACTTGCGCTTGTGGCTGTGTTGTTTAAGCCAACTTAGGTCAAAATCAGCATTGTGCTCCGGATGTCTTGTAAGGAGGTTATAAAAACGGAAATATGCTTTGTTGTCACCATTTTCAATACGGTCTATCAATTTACCCAGAGTGGTATAATCAAGGCCTTTTTCAGGATTGTTTTCTTCAAGCAATGGCACTTCATCTTCTCCATGCAGGTTTTTGAAGTATGACAAACTCCACTGCCGGACGCATCCCCAATTTCGGGCTGCTCCTTTAAATACTACCGGAATATGGTTCTTTACATAATAGTTTCTGAACTCTTCCAACGAAAGGTCGGTACGGTATTCAACGGGTACAATGGTTCCTTCTCCTCGTTTTTCCATGGTTTTTACGATACTGAGAAAATTCCTATATCGCAGCCCACCCATTAGTTTTCTTGTGACCCCTCGTGAAACGAAGTGATCCATTACCTGAAAAAAATTGTAACCCGCACGTTGCCAATAACTGTAGGGCACTTCCGGGAGCCTTGGATCTTTGGTCATTCTAGCGCTTTAGTCAAAATTATTCAGACAACAAGTGGCCAAAATTAGGGGTTCATAACTATCCTTGTACTTGGCATGTTTCACTTTGTAGAAAAAGAAAGTCAGGTATTAGGTCATAGAGTAGCCCGAGGCGATAGCGATTGTCTGAGGTTATCCAATTTATTTGAACTACTTAAAGACCATCAAATTGATATTCTTAAATTGAGTATCAATTCCTGTTCACCTGAATTGTATGTAAAACTCGATGCTTTACGGCTTCCTTATTATTTGCTAGGCATTACCGTTGAATACAAATCTGTATTTCGACAACACGAGACTCACAACTACATAAACAAAGACATAGAATTCAGAGAGTATATTGGCAAAGAGCAGTATGAGTTCAAAGAAATGGTCTATGAAGTTTTTCGTGATTCACCGGCATCATACTTCATCAACCCGGGACTTAGCACTGTTGTAGATGAAGCAACCCAACTCCGCTGCCTCGTGGAGTACATTAATTCCTTAAACAACTCTGTAAAACCCTATTACTTCACACATCTCGTTTTATATAAAGGCCAGTTGGCAGGCTTTGTATGCAGCTACAAGCAGGGTTTGGGTGGTGGCGCAACTTATGGAGGTATTTTGCCAAAATTCCAGAACAAAGGGCTCTACCTTGATGTGGTACGATTTATTCAAAATTTTGGTAAAGAACTAGGTCAAAAATGGGGAACGGCACAAGCCCAATTGCAAAATACTGTGGTTCAAAAGACCTTTCAAAAGGCGGGATTATCTCCCTCCGGGTACCAACTCAACATACATATAAATGCCTTTTTCGGAAGCTTGCATCATTTAAAGAATCAAACTTCCTGAACCTTTTTTTTCTCCATTCTTGCCTTTTTCCGCGCTTGCTTCCTGCGCTGTTTTTCCATCATTTTTTGTGCATAAAGAAACTCAGCATTACTATCATCTTCATACCATTTATATGCTTTGAAGTAAGATGGCCGGTAGGCACATAAATCCAACAAATAGTAGAGTGGTGATACTTTGAAGGCACTTGCTGCATTCACCCATCTATACCCGAGTCCAATACTTTGGCTAAGGTTGTGTACTGTGTGCCACATGTAGGGCGGGTTATAAAAGATGTCGCCAGGCTTTAGTTCAACCTTGTACCCGTCAATGTATTTATACAGCGGATAAGTGTCAAAATCAGGCATGAAATGGTTAAAGGGCTTTCGCTCAGCACCTCTTCGCGGCGATATTCTGTAGGTGCCCCCTGTGGTGCTTGGCGGATCAATTAAAGGTACAAAGTAATTCGGGTAAAGTATCCAATGCTTTTCTCCATAAACCTGAACAAACAGGTTGTCGGCGTGGGAGTTGTGCAAGCCTGTCATTGAGTTTTCACCACCAATAAAAACCTGTGTGAACTCTGTGTAAGCCCTTTTATGTCGGGCTCTTCTAAACCAATTCCTATCAAAATCAGCATAGCGTTCAGGGTGTCGCGCCAATAAATTGTAAAACCGGAAGTAGGTGTTTTTTCCGTCTTTCATTTCGTCAATAATCCTTCCCAATTTCACATATTGAACACCTTGCTCAACATAGATGGCATCCAACAAAGGCACATCATCATCTCCATACTGTTCTTTGACAAAATCAGGAGTCCAACTCTTGCAACATTCCCAGTCAAGTGCCCCACCTTCTATTACTACGGGTATCCCCTTTTTAATATACTCATTTTTAAGCTCTTCCACTGAAATATCCTTCCTCCTTTCCACAGGTATAATGGTGGAAGTTCCGCGTTTTTCGAGTGTCTTACATATATCGTTGAATGCTCTCAAACGCCATTTGCCAAATAGTTTAACCGTTAAAGGTCTGGAAATAAAGTGATCCAGTACTTGAAAAAAATTATAAGTAGCACGTTGTTTCCAATCAAATGGACATTGCGGTAATCTTGGATCAGATTTCATCAGAATTGATTATGGTTGGTTGTCCATTAATAAATCCATTTCCAAACGAATAGGTGTAGGCGCCAACATTCTTAAATTCAATAATATCGCCAACTGAAAGAGGTGTGGAACACACACCCAAAATATCCTCTTCCATACAGTTATTTGAAACTAAGATGCAATTTTCAAAACCTTCTGCACGACTTTTTTTATGGACTTTAATATGTAGGTCTTTAGAATGACGAGTCGGCTTCAACCAGTTGATTGATGCCTTAATAATAGCATAATTGCGGTCTTTTATTTTTTTGATAGACAGCACTTCGTCTCTAAAAATTATACAATTGGCAACCAGCGCTGCGCCTGGCTCAATTATGAGTTTTGGTTTGTTGCTATACTCATGCAACGATTCATGTAAGACGTTGCAAATCGCATTGGAATAAGCATCAAATGAAGGAATAGATCCACCAAATTGCTCTGCAATTTCTTGTGGAAGTGGTCCGAAAAAACCTCCCCCAACGTTCAAATATTTGATGTTGAAATACTTCGCAAATTCCTTGTAAAGCTCAGCAAGTTTTGATGTGCGTTGCTCAAACGACGCCAATGAACGCATTGAAGTAACGAAATGACAATGGACACCCTCAACTTTAAGGTTTGACCTTAGTAACAAGTCAATAATCCTCTCAATTTCTTGTACTCCAGCATCCATTCCAAACCTTGAAAAATCACTTCCTTCCACTGGAAATGAGAATCTCAGTCCAACTCTAAACGGTCTATTGTCAGCGGCCAAACGTTCCAATTGTGCTATAGAATCAATATTCACCAAAGCATTGATGTCATAAGCTGCCTGCAACAGTTCTTCGTCAGGACATGGACAGTTCACAATAATTTGCCTGGGCACTCCGGCTTGCATGGCAATTTGATATTCATATAACGAAGCTATTTCGAGCCAAAGGCCTTCTGTAATGGCAGTATCAATAATACCTTGATAGTAATTGGCTTTAATTGAATAGGTGAGTTGAAAATCCGGGTACTTTTCTGCAAAAACTGAATTGATGTTTTTGATATTTTCTTTGAGCAAGGTCTTATCAAAAACAAAACATCCGGTGGGTGCTGCGTTGACTATGCAGGCATCTTCCTTATTGTATGTATTTACTTCAATATGAGCCATTCTGTGGCCGCAATTTTACGATGAATACAGCGCAAGTCATCCACAGTACGGGATTTAAATATTATGTAGCCTGCGTTCTTATTCCCGGCCTTAAATACACCCAAGTCCTCTCCCACATCTCTTGAAAAGAGATATTCTTCAAGTTGACCACTGCTTTCAAGATCATGAATGGCTGCTGTGTTATAACCGTTCAACCTTCCTTCCTTTTCCGCTCCAAGGATATAGACGCCATAAAAAAAATCGCTTTTTCGGGATGTTATGTGCAATTCTTCGCCAAGAGCACATTTAAGCATCACATCAAATTCATTTATCCCAGTACTAAGATTAATAAGCAGCGGAATGCAATTGCCACCTATACGCGCACCAAAGTCTATGATGTAATAACTTCCTTCACGGTCTTTTATCAAATCAAAATTGTAGAATCCGTCTTTTAAAGGAAAACCATCCACAACTTGCTGGAATTCAAAGCTCAGACTTTGATAGTCAACCATTGAGCTTACTACCAAGTGAGCATTTGGCACCAAATATTTATTGGAATACTTTTCGGTAACCTGAAAAAACACAACCTTACCTTGGTAAACAAAAAGATCACCGCCCAATTCTGAACCATTAATGAAGGCTTCAATAAGATAATCACTTTTATTAAACCGCTTTAAGTCAGTTTTGCCTGAAATAATTTCAACCCGTTCACTACCGCTTCCCACCACCGGTTTGGCAATGAAAGTATTCCCATCTTTTATCAGGTTGTTCATTTCATCTATTTCAAACAATTGTGGAGTTCTGGCCCTCAGTTCAAGAAGTCGATCTTTAAAGTTTCGTTTGTTAATGATTTGATTGATAAACTCCAATTCACGAAAAGGTAGCTTCAGCCGCTCACACAGTTTTGCTTGAAAGGGTAAAACTGCCTCAGATGCACAAGACAGAACCGCCAGCACCTTATAAGGCTTAAGAACCTCATATACTCTTTCAACTTCAGTATAACTAACCGGCACGGCAATATCGGCAAGTTGCATTCCTAAATCACCAGGACAGTTACTTACCACAATCGTTTTAAAACCCGACGATTTGGTATGCTTAATTAGCGGAACCTGAAAGATACCTGAACCTAAAACCACGATATATTTATCCATGAAAGATCAAACACACTTAATTGGGGTACATCACCAAAAGTATCTCAGATATACCTTTTCTTTGAGGCCACAAAGTAGAATATGTGTAAGGTATAAATGCTGGTACAAAGGTAGTTTTAAATGAGTAAGTTCAATAAGATTCGAATTGGTTTTGGCTTGTTAGCCTTTTTGCTATACGCGCACACATACAACTTTAAGTATGCGCTTGATGATATATTGATTATTACTGATAATGAGTTTACACAAAACGGATTTGATGGGCTCAAAGACATATTCAGTCATAACTATGCCGATGGCGGAAAGAACTTTAACGATGGATTATATCGCCCATTGAGTCCGGCAACTTTTGCCATGGAAGTAGATATTTTTGGCTCCAATCACCCTGGCATTTCACATCTAATCAATGCATTTTGTTATGGCCTCATCATTTTATTATTGATAACCTATTTAAACTGTCTGGCACTTGACCATTTCATAATTTATGTCACGGCTTTTTTATTTATGATACATCCTGTACATACCGAAGTGGTAGCAAATATTAAAGGCCGTGATGATCTTTTTTCAATGCTTTTCGGATTGGTCTTCGGCTTATGCTTCCATTTGTCGCTTAAGCGACCAAAGTATATGATACCAGCAGTTTTATCACTTGTCCTGGCATTACTTTCAAAAGAAACATCCCTCGTTTTCTGCATATTATTTCCATTGTTAAGCTATGCTACATCCAACAGAAGCCTGAAAAGTGTAGTACTTAAAACATCACCATACATAGCAATTACGCTTGGTTTTTTCTTGATAAGAAGCCAAATCATAAACAGCATGGCAGGTGAAGTTGACCCCGGTTTACACGCCCTTTTGAACAACCCAATTGCGGCAAGCAAAAGCCTTGGTATTCAGTTGGGTACAGCTTTCAAATTGCAGGCTTTATACCTGACTAAAATGATTGTACCATATCCTCTTATTCATGATTATTCTTATAATCTCATTCCATTGGTTTCATTCACAAGTCCACTTTCCATTATTGGGTTTGTACTATTTGCAGGCGGTGTTGCAATAGGTCTTTACTATGGTTTAATGAAAAAGCGAGTCTGGGCCATGGCCATTGCCTTTTATTTAGGAGCCTTGTTTATCACATCCAATATTCTGGTTCATATAGGCGCCCTGTTTGCCGAGAGGTTCCTATTTGTTCCTAGTTTTGGTTTGTTATTGGCATTTGCTTTCTTGCTACAAAAACTATATGTTAAGCGCAAAATGGCAACCATTGGAATCATATCTCTTATTTCTATGGTTTTTGTATTTATTGGCTTCCAACGCAGCCTTGCCTGGAAAGATAACCTGACACTCTTTTCAACCGATTTTGAAAAAGGACCGGAAAGCGCGCGAATTGACTACAATTATGCCACCGTAATGATGGATCTTGCCCGGGGAAACAAGGAAAATAGCGATGGCGAGCATTGGAAGATTGCAACGCAACAATACCACAAAGCAATAGAAATATATCCGGATTATTATGACGCCCTCAACAACCTTGGAAACGCATATCGTTATGTAAAAGATTACGATAAGGCAGAATTTTATCTAAAGAAAATCATAAAAATAAACCCCAAGTATGGCAAGGCTTATTACAATCTAGGAGTTGCGTATTTTGAGTCAGAGCAATACGAAAAGTGCTTGAATATACTGCAAAAGTACGTAAAGCTGGTGCCGAACCACAGCGACACTTGGTTTATGATGGGTAAATCGGCAGGCTTTCTGGGCAACTTTGAGTTGGCAGAACAATACCTGCAAAAAGCCCTTAGTTTAAAGCCCGATATTATTGAGTTCCAATACCTATATGCTTCTTCACTGGCCTTTCAAGGCAAAGACCAAAAAGCAGAGCTGGCCTTCAGGCATTTGCTGGACCTGGCACCCAACCATTATGACGGTTTGAAAAACCTTGCCATCCTATATTTCAAAACCCAAAGACTCGACAAGGCTTTGGAAGTTTTGCAAAAAGCAAAAGATTTTTTCCCGGAAGACCCTGTGATAGCAGAAATGTATGCCACCGCCTTAATGGAATTAAATAATGGCAAATAATAAAAAAACAATATTGGAGGCTGTTATGCAGTCAAGAAAATGGCAAATAGGTCTGCTACTAGGAATATCCATCTTTATTTATTTAGACACTTTAAACTTCAATTATGCCTTGGATGATGCGCTTTACATTACCGATAATAGCTTTACAAAAAAAGGTTTTGGTGGTATAAAAGAGCAACTACTTAACGAGTCGTTGGTTGGCTTCTACAAAACACAGAAAAGTCTTCTGACCGGCGGACGCTACAGACCACTGGCCCCGATAACTTATTGCATAGAATATGAATTTTTCGGGTTCAACCCTAGGGTGAGCCATTTAATCAATATATTGCTGTATGCATCTTTACTCTTACTCATTTACCATGTCTTTCTAATATTCTTTCCGGGAAAAAACACACTTCCGATATGGCTATTTTGTGGTCTGTTGTTATATGCTACACACCCTTTGCACCTAGAAGTTGTTGCCAACATCAAAGGTCGCGACCAAATTTTGTCATTGATATCCGGTTTTTTAACACTTTGGTTCTTTGCCAAATTCATCAAGAACAAACCTATAATGATCATTCTGGCAGCAATTAGCTTCTTTTTAGGTTTACTGGCCAAGGAGAGTACCATTACCTTTTTACCTCTCATTCCACTCGCTTTCTTTTTCTTTTACCACGAAAAAGTCTCCACAAAGAAATACGCTATAATATCAATTACTTTATTAGTGCCAACTGCATGTTGGTTTTTCCTTCGCTCGCGGGTATTGCACGGTTTTGAAACCGGCGTTGAAACCACCGTTTTAAACAATCCTTTTCTCTATTTAAGTACATCTGAAAAATATGGAACCATTTTATACACCTGGCTTCTCTACTTCAAACTGCATTTCATACCCTTTCCGTTAACGCACGATTATTATCCATTTCAAATTCCGGTAAAGGAGATAAGTAACTTTTGGTCTGTTCTATCGCTTATACTTTATCTTTTTGTATTTGTTTTAGGAATAATTGGTCTGGCTCGAAAAAAGCCTTTTGCATTTTGGATTATCTATTTTGGTGCAACTTTTTCAATTTCATCAAACCTGTTTTTCAATATCGGGACTTTTATGAACGAGAGGTTTGTCTTTGAAGCATCTCTTGCTATATGTATTGGTCTCGGTTATTATCTTTTTAAACAGATAAAAAAGGTTCAGTACGCTCTTGCCATCTCTTTGGTGGTTCTTCTTGTGTTTTCTGGACTTTCCTTTAATAGAACTTTTGCTTGGAAAGACAATTTCACCCTTTTTACTACGGATGTAAATACATCTGACAACAGCGTTAAATGCCTTGTTGCAGCGGGTGGCATGTACTACGAAAAGGCTAAGGAAACCGGCAATAAAACGGAAAAGAATTCACTTCTTGAGCAAAGCATTAAACTGCTGCAAAAGGCTGTTCAACTGTTGCCTAGTCACGAAACCGGTCAATTGTTACTTGCCAATGCGTATATGGAAAAATCCGGCCCAAATGACCTGACAGCCCAACATTATATCTCGGTTTTAAAACAGAATCCCGCCAATGAAATGGTAAGCAACAATGTGATCTCCATACTAAACGACAAAAAATATGAGGTTGCAAAACGCTTAGAGTTCGGTTTCAAATTTGAAAAGTACCTTGGCGAAAACCCTGCCTATAACTACCTGATTGGCACACTCTACTGCCGAGAGTTAAACAACCTTGATGATGGAATTGTATTTCTACAAAAAGCCTATGAAATTGATCACCAATATATTGACGCCTTAAAAGACCTTGGAACGGCCTATGCCATTAAAGGAATGTATAAAGAATCGAATGAATACTTACTAAAAGCCCATGAAATTGACAAAGCAGATAAACAGATTATTCAAAATATCGGGTTAAATTATCAAAACATGGGAGATATGGAAATCGCCAACACTTATTTCGAACTACTTCAAAATTCACCAAAGTGACAAAAAAGCTTTCCGTATTAATTCCTGTATATAATGAAGCCAATACCATTGCCAAAGTGCTTCAAAAGGTTTGCAATGTCAAATTATCCAACTCCATTGAGCTTGAGATAATCATAGTAAACGACGCATCAACCGACCAAACTGTATCAATTATCAAAGCATTTATTGATGAAAAACCTGAACATAAAATAAAGCTAGTTGAACACAGCATAAACCTAGGAAAAGGCGCTGGAATTAGAACGGGAATTGCCTCGGCGAGTGGTGATATTATTATAGTACAGGATGCTGACCTTGAATATGACCCCAATGAATATAACGAACTCCTGCAGCCCATATTAGACGGTCATGCCGATGTAGTTTATGGCTCCAGATTTATGGGAAGTAAACCCCACAGAATCCTGTTTTTCTGGCATAGCATTGGCAACCGGTTCTTAACAACGCTTTCAAATGCCTTTAACAACCTTAACCTCACGGATATGGAGACCGGTTTCAAAATGTTTAAATCAGATATAATAAAACGAATTGAAATTAAGGAAAACCGCTTTGGATTCGAACCTGAGATAACCGCTAAAATTAGCCGAATAAAAGGTATTAAACTGTATGAAGTTGGGATTTCGTATTACGGCCGCACATACCAAGATGGCAAAAAAATAAGATGGACGGATGGAATACATGCCCTCTATGCAATTGTAAAATATGGTTTACGCAAAAATTGAAAATTATGTATAACGGCAAAAAAATAGTTGTTGTTATGCCAGCTTATAACGCTGAAAGAACACTGGAAATCACTTATAATGAAATACCTCATCACTGGGTGGACGATATAGTTTTGGTAGATGATAACAGTAGTGACAATACCCTGCAAATGGCAGAGCAGCTTGGCATAAAACACATTCTAAAACACAATAAAAACCTGGGTTATGGCGGAAATCAAAAAACTTGCTACAGAAAGGCGTTGGAATTAAATGCTGATATTATTATTATGGTACATCCGGATTACCAATACACTCCCAAATTAATACCGGCAATGGTAAGCATAATAGAGAGTGGTTTATATCCTGTTGTTTTTGGCTCAAGAATTTTGAGCAACGGAGCTTTAAAAGGAGGCATGCCTTTAGTGAAATATGTGCTGAACAGGATTCTCACTTTTATACAAAACCTGCTTATGGGCCAAAAGTTAAGTGAATACCATACAGGCTACAGGGCATATTCCCGAGAAGTATTGGAGCAAATTAACTTGACCAAAGGCTCGGATAATTTTGTATTTGACAACGAAATGATCGCTCTTATTTTCAGCAAAGGACATGAAATTGCTGAGGTTACATGTCCTACACGCTATTTTACAGATGCGTCGAGTATTGGATTTAAAGAAGGAATCATTTACTCATTTGGAGTTTTGAATGTATCAATCCGTTATTTTTTGCATCAGAATGGTCTTATGAAGTGGAAGCTGCTGAAGGAACCATCTTCTTCATAATGTAATACATCAAATCTGAATTTTGCATAGCATTATACAGACAACCATGTCCAAATGCGCAATCAACTAATGAGTTAGGCATTAATTTTCAACTCTCCATATCTTCTGAATTTGTAGTTACCAGAACTGAAATCATAACACAAAGCTGAATTGAAAATAACGACTGATTTGGGTCCGCCTTCGTTATTAATAAAACCATGTATATCTACGCCAGTAGGTTTAGTGAGTTTTGGAGATATATTTACTATGACAAAAGAACATCCATTATCCATGTACTTTTTACTGATTACCGCTTCTAAAGCTAAAACTTGTGAAATTGAAAAATAAGTATTGAAAAAACTCATATTTATTTATGATTTAATATGCAAATATAATAAACAAAACCATCAATACAAACTTAATTCTAATTTTAACAAACAAACCATAACAAAACCCTATAACTTACGAAGCTAATATGCAACTGAATATCATCGTTCAAAATATAAGTTTCGTTACCCCGCATTCTGATCAATTCCAAATAACCACAATTTTTGCTCAATTATTTAGCACATCAACTCACTGATATAAAACGCATAACTCAAGTCTCGATGTAAATTGTAATTTAACTTTCTTTCTGCCTATTACCTGAACACTAATATGGTTTGTAATCTTAGTTAATTCACTGGTAAAAGTAGGCACAAACAGCCTATGCTTATCAATATGCAATTCACTTTTTTGTTCAGTTAGGACAGCCTTTTTCGGAATATTAATAATAAAAATACGTCCTAAGACAAAGAGCTCGAATTTGATTAATAAAACACACTATTTCAATCATAATCCTGACAAACCTTTGTTGAAATTACTGGGCGTTGTCCGAAACGCTTAATAGTTGTATTACACCTGAATGTCAGATGTGTTTAGCACACCGAAACTTTAGATGCTTAACTATTATTCTTTTTGAAAAACCAATTCAACTGTAGCCCCCGCTCCTTTCAGGGAATCTATTATTGAAATAATGAGAAATAGGGGTAAAGTAAAAATGGTAAACAAAAGCATCAATACCCAATAAAATCTATAAAAAATACTTTGAAATTTAAATCCACTTTTTAAGGAATTGTAGAAATAATTTCGGGGTTGAAATAATTTATTGAAAATACTTTGTATGTACCCAATGGGGTCATAAACCCAAGCAAACTGATGCTTGTAAACGAGCACAAAACCATGATTAGAAAGTTCGTCAATAATCTGTGCGGGCGGTATCAGATGTAGATGTCGTGGTGGATCCAAATGAAACCAATGACCTTTGAACAATTGGTACTGCCTGCTGTCAATGTTCGGATATGAAATCACCAAATATCCCTTGGCAGCAACAATTCTTGTCAACTGTTTAATTACCTCTTTGGGCGCCGGTAAATGTTCAAATACATGAATTATCGTTACGAGTTGGAGTTTGGGGCCGTCATATTTCTCCAGGGCATCTATACCATAATACCATTCAATATCAGTTGAGTGCCGAGCGTGCTCTTTAAGTTCTGTTCCAACTAAATTACTGTAGCCAAGCGTTTTAAAACACAATAGAAAATCACCTCGCCCTGCACCAACATCCATAATCCTGGAGTTTTTCGCAATGAGTTTTGAGAGCTTACCGGCAGCGCGCTTTTTGCTATGGTTGAAAAGTGTATTAAATGGCTCAATGAATTTATTGGAGCCAACCCCGTAGTAATCCGGATCATAAGAACCCCTATTATCGCCAATTAACGTATCAAGTTGCAAGGTCCTGCAGTTATTGCATACAACATAATTCAATGCCCTTCCATATTCATCTAAGGCCACAAAAGCTCTTTCAGTTTGTTCATTGCACCAACAGCAACTTGCCATGGCATACTATTTCATTTGTTTCACAAAAAAAACCCCGGCTGGTATCGGGCCGGGGTTCATCAAACTAGCAGTACTTGTTAATGGATTAACAATCCCAATTGCTGGGAAATCTTTATCTAAAAATCAGCTTAGAAACTCAGTTGACTCGTTCCTTATTAAACGAGAAGCCAAAAATAAGGATTTCCTTAAATGCCGATTAATTTTTTATTCACCAATCTCCTTTGCGCTCTGCAACACCTTATCTTTCAGTCCATTGGCATAGTTTATAAGTTTTTCCGCCACGTTTTGGTCAAAGGCTCCCACTATGCGTGCGGCCAATATTCCCGCGTTTTTGCCCCCGTCTAAAGCCACAGTGGCCACCGGTATGCCGGCGGGCATTTGCAGTATGGAGAGTATGGAGTCCCAACCGTCGATAGAGTTTCGCGACTTGACCGGTACGCCCACCACGGGCAAATGGGTGAGTGAGGCTACCATGCCCGGCAAATGTGCGGCGCCCCCAGCTCCGGCCACTATCACTTTGATTCCCCTGCCTGCAGCAGCGCGGGCGTAGGTGAGCATTTTGTCGGGTGTGCGGTGTGCCGAAACTATATCTATTTCATAAGTGACGCCCATTTCCGCCAAAAAATCTGCGGCTTCTTGCATAATGGGTAAGTCGCTTTTGCTTCCCATAATAATTCCTACTTGTGGCATATCGTGTGTTTGAAGTTCAATATTTGGCATCAAAGTTCAGGTATTGCGCGCTAAACCCGGCCAAGCTTAGCGAGATTTCCATTATCAGCTGTGATTCGACAATAATAAAATTAACACCAAAAACTATCAGCGTGTAGATGCTTCATTATAGTTGAGACCACTTTTGATATTTTCCAAAAAACTTAGGCTTCTAAGCCAAAACATAATAAATCACCCCCCACTCACCACGCGAATGTGCTGCTTCACAAACTCGGCGGTTTCAAGGGCTTTGCTCAGGTTGTCGTTTACTATGGTTACGTGGCCCATTTTGCGACCGGGTTTGGTAATTGCCTTGCCATACAAATGCGGAAACACGCCCGGTAGTTGCAGTATTTTGTCCATGCCTTCGTACACCGCCGGTCCGGTATGGCCTTCTGCACCCAGCAGGTTCACCATCACACTGCTTTCAACCGTGTTGGTAGCACCCAATGGCAAGCCCAATATGGCGCGCAAATGTTGTTCAAACTGACTCGTAAGGTTGCCCTCAATGGTTTGGTGGCCACTGTTGTGTGGTCGTGGCGCCACTTCATTCACCAGCAAATGTCCGCTTTGGTCAAGAAACATCTCCACGGCCAACAAACCTACCAATCCCAACTTTTCGGCAAGCTGCATGGCTATTTCCTCCCCTTGCTTTTCAATATCGGGGCTTATGGCCGCAGGCGAAAAAAGGTGTTCTACCAAATTGTATTCCGGGTGAAAAACCAATTCCACTGCCGGAAATGCTTTGGCTTCACCGGCGGAATTGCGTGCCACCACAAACGACAACTCTTTGGCTATGGCTACTTTTTGCTCCAAAACCGAAGGTGCATCAAAAGCCTGATCTATATAATTTGATTGGTCAATAATAGAAACCCCCTTGCCATCGTAGCCACCGGTTCTCAGTTTTTGAGCCGCCGGCAAAAAGTCTAGAAAATCCTTGATATCGGCGCGGTTGTCAATGAGATGAAAAGGTGCCGTGGGAATATTGTGCTCGCGATAAAACCGCTTTTGCAGGCCTTTGTCTTTGATGATACGCAGCGAGGTGGGGCTTGGATAAACCGCTTTACCTTCGCTTTCGAGTTGTTCCAGCGCATCTACATTCACATGTTCAATTTCAATGGTAATGAGATCTACTGTTTTGCCGAAGTTATAAACCGTGTCAAAGTTATTGAAATCGCCTTGCACAAAGCGCTCGCACAAATGGCGGCAAGGAGCCTCGGCTGATGGATCGAGCACGTGAAAAGCTATGTTGTACGATATGCCGGCCTGTATCATCATTTGGCCCAATTGGCCACCTCCCAAAATGCCAACTTTGTATTCGCCTGTAAATATTTTGTCGTTCATGTATAGTCTATTTTCAGCGCTCATTTACTTCTAAATCAAATTGCGGTTTACTGCCGCGGCTATCGGTTTCAGGCTTTCAAACATGGCGGTAAATTCAGCGTGGTTCAGCTGTTGCGATGCATCTGATTTGGCCACTGCCGGATTGGGGTGCGTTTCTATAAGCAAACCTTCAACACCCATTGCCACACAAGCCCTTGCAAGGTCGGGCACACCATAGCGATAGCCCATTGCGTGGCTGGGGTCAAGTATCACAGGCAGGTTGGTATATTCTTTCAAAAAAGCCACTCCGCACAGGTCAAGCGTAAAACGGGTTTTGGTTTCAAAGGTTCTTATGCCGCGTTCGCAAAGCATTACCTGCTCGTTGCCACCGCTTAGAATAAACTCTGCCGCCTGCACAAACTCTTGCAGCGTGGTGCCAAATCCACGCTTGAGCAACACGGGTTTGCGCGCCGCTCCACAGGCTTTCAGTATGCTGTGGTCGTACATGGCTTTTGCACCAATTTGTACTATGTCGGCATGTTCTATTACATCGTGCACGTGGCTCGAGTCTTTAACCTCGGTTATGATGTTGAGTCCGTAGGTTTCGCGCATTTGCCTAAGCAGCATAAGCCCTTCGTAGCCCATGCCCTGAAAAGAGTAAGGCGAGGTACGCGGCTTGTAGCAACCCGCCCGCAAGGTGCTTATATTCAAGCGCTTCATCAGCTCGGCACTTTGTGTTATTTGCTCAAGACTTTCTACCGAACAGGGTCCGCCTATAACCACTGTATTTTGGCTGTTGCCGCCCACTACCACTTGGCCAAAACGCACCTCGCGTGTGGCGGTTTTGTAGCTTTTTGATGCCAGCTGAATGTCGGTATCCATAGGATATGCCGCCGCCACGTACGGGGCCGCGACGGCAGGAACTTCCTTGAGTTTTGATGGCGTTACCAAAACCTGCACATCAGCACCTTCGGTTAGGTGAATGGCTTCGAGCTGTGCCGCCAATTCGGCAATTTTGCTATCGTTTACGTTGGGTTTCAGGTGTAGAATCATAGTTCACCTTTAATTAAAAAATGTAAGTTAATGGCTCCGGTAAGCCGTTGGTTGTCATCAAGTACCGGCATGTATGATATAAAATGCTCACTCTTTCGTATCATGTCGAGCATTTGGCTTATCGTGGTGTTTTCGTTGATGGTTTTTGGCGAAAAATTGATAAAATCATCCACCGTCAATTCATCAAAATGCCCCATTTTTTTCAGCAATCCGCGGCGCAGGTCGGCGTTGGTCGATATGCCCAACAGCTTTTGGTTTTCATCTTCCACCAGGGTGTAGCCCAGGCGGAATTCTTCATTTATTTCAAGCAGCTTTTGCATGGTACATTGCGCCATAGATAAAATGGGCAGGTGCTTTCGCGACACCATCATATCGGCCACGGTGTAGTGCGACTCCACATTTTCGTGTTTCAGCAGGCTCAAACTTGCCGCCCGGTTGGGGCTTTTGGCCAGGTAGCTGCCTACCACCGCAGTATGCACACCGTAGCTGCGCAGCACAAAACTCACTTCGGCATTTACCCCGCCATCCACTGTTACTTTTTTCTCAGGAAAATGACGCATAAAAGCCCGTATTTTCTTGAAATTCTGCGGGTCAAATTTTCCACCACTTTGGCCGGGTGTGGTAGCCATTACCAAGATAAAATCCACTTGTTGCCGGTATTTTGCAAATACATCAACCGGTGTAGAGGTGGCAATGGCAAGGCCAAAGCTTACGCCCTGTATGGCGGGAAAGCTAAAATCGGCCGGCAATAGCTCATATTGCAGGGAAACGAACTCGGGTTTGTGGCGGGCTATAAGCGGCAGGTACTCAAGCGGTCGTGGGCTGATAATGTGCAGGTCAATTGGCTTGGCCGAGTGGCGACGCATCTGCTCAATTTCATCAAAAACCGCCATATCGTCGTTGCAATCCACGTGCAGGTAGTCAACCCCTATCTGCTCAAGGTTGCTAATGGTTTGGTCAATTTCATCTTCGGTATGCGCGTAAACCGATGCAGATATTTTCAATCGATCTGAATTTTGCCGCGAAGGTAGCATTTTGCCACCATGACCAAAGCACCCAAAATTTGCCTTGCCAACTCAGCCACAGTTAAAATCTTTGTGGTTGCGCACTGTTTTGTGCTGTAGCTTAAAGCGTTGCCTTTTTTTGTTCCACACAAAACCGCTTTTGTGCCGCGCCTTGCCAAGCACGGTGCAGCCGTTGAAACTGCGGCGGCTACTGTCAAATTGCTCGTTGGTGTGCAAGCTGAGTTCGCCCTGCACTTGTTGCAAACTGCTTTTCATTTGGTAGTGGCTCATGGCTGCATGATGTACTGCACATACCATTTGAAAGTGAACAAATTTTGATGAATCGCTATTAAAAACGGCCACAATGCCATCTTGCCAACCATCTATTGTGGGAGCAGAAAGCAAAAAATAGTAGCCGAAACCGTTTACTTCAACAAAATTTACGGCGTATTGGTAGGCCATTAGGCTGTCGGGAAACCATTGGTTCAGCAAATTGGTGTCTATGGCTTTGATGTTGTTTTCGCCTGGCTGTTGTTTCCAAAACACACAGTGGTAAGCAACAGAATCTTGCAGGCTTAGGGCTTGGAAATGTTGCTGTAGCGAATGGATACCATCGGCGGGCAATTGCTGCGCCACCACCAAAGCCGGTTGCAGGAGAAAAACAAAGACCAACAGAGCGGCAGACGATAAGTTAAGCTTAGACTTCAATATGCAAATTTTAAAGCCTGAAATGTAGCCAAATACCCACAAATGGGTGGTTGGTTTTTTGTTCTCAAATTCCAGATAAGGTTGTAGGCACCGGCATGATGTATAATAAAAATGTTCAATTTTTCATAATATTTGGCTGTCGTTATATTGAATCATTATTCTTTGACTCTCTTTTTCCCAAATACCAAAAGAAAAATAAATGCCAACAAACTGAGCGTAGCGGCCACCAAAAAGGGGATGTTGATGCGGTTGAAATTGCCACCAAACACGTAGCCTGCCACCAGCGCGCCGGCGCCTATGGCCAGTTCAAGACCAATATACACCGTGCCCATGCCGCGCCCTTTGTGTTTTTCGGAACTGAGGTCTATGGCCCAGGCATAAATGGTGGGTGAGTTGATACCCAGCGCAAAACCATACACCGCCGCACCGCCCATAAAAACGTACTTATCAGTGGCAAATGCTATTAGCACCAAAGCCAGGGCCAGCAAGGTGGTTGATGCATACAATACCTTTACCCTACCCACACGATCGCTCACCCTGCCGGCAGTAAGGCGGCTGAGCAAGGAACTCAGGGTAAATACCGAGAAAAAAGTACCCTTGTTTTGCATGCCCAAATGGGTAGCCAAATCGGGCACAAGGGTAAGCACCACGCCAAACGAAAATGCGGTAAGCAACAAAGCTACAAAGGGTTGCCATACGCGCGGTTCGTATATATCCACCCATTTTACGCGCAACAAACCCAGCCGCATGGGTTGGCGGTTTTTGAGGGTTTCGGGCAAGCCAAAAATAACCAAGGCCGAAAGCAGGGCCACCAACGAACTACAGGCAAAAAGCCATGCATAGCTGCCATTGAGCCACAGCATAAGCTGCGAGCCCACCGCCGGACCAATGGCCATGCCCAAGCTGTTGAAAAACCCCAGGTAACCCATCGCTTCGCCACGCTTGCCAACAGGCACAATATCTGCCACATACGCTGCATTGCCGGTGGGTGTAAATCCGGTGGAGAATCCGTGCAAGAAGCGCAAAACAAAAAAGCCGGCAACAAACTGCAACAGCGGATACAAAAATCCCAAAGCCACACAAACGAGCACGCCAAACATCATTACAGGCACGCGACCTATTGTATCGGACAGCCTGCCTGAGAATGGTCGCGAAGCCATAGCAACCAAAGTGAACAGCGCAATGATGTAGCCCTTGTGTTCTTCTTTGCCGCCAATTAGCATAAAATAGGCCGGCAACTCGGGAATGACGAGGTTGAAACTGGCAAAAAACAGGAGCGAGCTGAAACACATTCGCCAAAAGGCCGCTGAGTATGCTTTGAAAAACAGAGGTTTTTGCATGCCACAAAGGTGTCTGTGGAATTTGAAAATGGAAGGATTTTCTTGTCTCGTTTCCAACGAGATTCAAAATGGACTTTTTGATGTGCTAATTTGCTAATTTGCTAATTTGCTGATTTGCTGATTTGCTGATGGGGGTATTTACTTGTCTCGCTTCGCGAGTACCTATTTTACTTTCTGATGTGCTGATGAGGAATCACTTGACAGAAACCATCACCCATCACCCATCACTTATCACCCATCACTTATCACCCATCACTTATCGCCCATCACTTATCACCCATCACTTATCACCCATCACCTATCTCCCAACACCTATCTCCCATCACCCATCACCTATCTCCCATCACCTATCTCCCATCACCCATCACTTATCACCTATCTCCCATCACCTATCACCTATCACCCATCACTTATCACCCATCGCCTGAAAGGCATTTAATCCAGTTTCTTGAAAAGGAAAAGCCTGGTGGTTTCCATAGCTACCAACTCATAACCTTCCTGCGCATTGGGCGAGCTTGAAATCAAAAATGCATTATCATCAGAACGGTTAAATCGCAAGGCATCAAACCTTGCAGAATAGGCGAAAATTCCCCAATTGTTTCTTATATCAGTTGCCGCTGTAACGGTATTGTTTTGAACCTGAAGCTTTATATTCATTAAATCTGTAATTAGCTCCTTGTCTCTGTTAAATTCACCATAATTATAACCCGATAATATAATACTTGCAGCTATTGCTCCAATACCCAAGGCCTTAATAATCGGCGAAATCAAGTTTATTTTAGGCAATAAGGCGTTCATATCAACAACAGATGCCAGGAACATGACATAAAATGGCAGTGATGGAATCAGGTAATAAATGTGTTGTTTCTGAAATGCTGCAAAAGGAATGCTAAACGCCAGGGCGGTAAACAAATAGGGCAAGGACGTTTTTATAGAATTGAACTTCCACTTTGAAATTAGTAATAATAAGAAAGTTATAATTAAAGGAAAAACCAATTGCTCCAAAACCCCATTAATAATGACGAACTGATGGATTGAATGTTCAGAAGCGCGCTTACCTGTAATTGATGCCACAATTTGTTGGTTCCAATAGGTTGAAATATTATTTCTTGCAGGCTCATATTGCATTAAAATGAAACCCAATATTGCCGTCATTGCCAAAATAACCCCGGTATTTAGTAGTATAAACTTCCATTTTTCATTGAATATAAATACAAATGGTAAGAAAATTAAACCGAAGGCAACCGGACCTTTTACCAGAAAAAATGCGACCGAAACAACCGAATATGCCAATAAATTGGCCAAATTGAATTTTTGTCGCTGACGCTGAAGCAAATAAAAACACAGAAGCAAAAACGGCACAAGAATTACTTCCATCATATTGTTGTTAAAAGCCCAAACAAATTTCGGCACCAACAGAAGGTATAGCGTTGCCAACCAATAGGTTACCCGCCTTTGTGTGGTCATCACCACAGGTCTTAAAAGTATGAGAGAAATAATGAATACCAACAAATCAAATAGTCTTTCGGTATAAAAATGATTTCCTATAAGCCTGAACCAAATAGATTGAAGCCAAAAAAATAAGGGTGGATGCTCGTAAAAAACCCCTTGACTCAACCCATTGTAATATGGAGACCAAAAAGTGCCTTTGCCATTGGCCAAGTTCATGCTGATGGTAGAATAAATGGTACCGTCCATAAACATCCCCTTTGTAAAAAGCTCAGGAAGCAACAATAGAGAAGCAATGCCCATTACGAATAAAGACTCGGCTGTAAACTTCGGTTTCATATTACGGGCCATTCTGTCAATTGGTCTGTTTTTACAAATTCGCCACCAAATTAACTATGTATTCGCTTTCTCGCTTCGCGAGTACTTATTTAACTTTTTGATGTGCTGATGTTAGAATTTGAAAATTTGAAAATGGGAGGATTTACTTGTCTCGTTGCCAACGAGATTCAAAATGGACTTTTTGATGTGCTGAAGTGCCAATTTGCTGATGTGCTAATTTACTGATGAGGAATCACTTGACTTAAATCATCACCTATCACCTATCTCCTATCACCCATCACTTATCTCCCATCTCCTCACCCATGTCGCCTCTTCCAATTTATTTTGCTAATTTGCACAGCATCAACAAATTCACCGCTATGAAGGTTTTTACAATCAAACACCGTACGCTAACGCTTTTAGTAATAAGCGCCCTGCTTTTATCGGCTTTCAAATTGGGCCACAAACAACAAAAATGGGTGCTCGACAAAGTTTTATTCCCGCCCAATAGCCCCGTGTTGGTGCCAACCGAATCAAGTGAAAAACAACTGGACAGTATGGCCAATTTGATTAAACAACTGGCGGATAAAAAACAAAAGGGCTTTATCCTGCGCGGCAACAGCGATATTGGCGTTGACCAAGGTATTAGTCTTGCTCGGGCCCTATCGGTGAAAAAAGCCCTTTTGGAACGCGGAGTCAACGAACCAATTCTTTGTATAGGGCTGGGAATTTCGCAAAGGGCTTCTACAAGGCGCGGCGATCCGAAAAACCGCAGAATAGAGCTGGAAACGACTGACGCACAACTTAGTTATTCGGATGAAAAAATCTATTTGGACAAAGGCAAATTGATGATAAACAGTGGTTTCAAACATTTTGACGCTTGCACTTTTGGCTACGAAGCCGCCCAAACCCAAGCCCAATTGTTATTGCGCAATGCAAAAGGAAAAATAACCAACAGCATACAACTGCCTACCGCCTCGGGCAAACACCTGATAAAAGGAATTGAAGAAAGCAACAAGCTTACATTTTATGCCGATGGAGCTGTTTTGGGCACTTTTAACATTACCGAAACCGATGAATTGCTACTTGAAACAAGCAAAGGCCAACTGGCCATAAACTATGTGCTCGTAGTAGGCAAACCATAATTAGGGTTGCCAATGTGTGGTGTTTTTTGTAGTATGCAAGGCAAATGTCAATTAATACCCAACTGAACATGACCGAAAAAGCTGACCTGAACCTGGCAGTACTCATTGATG
>WGNN01000056.1 GCA_016124515.1 bacterium | reverse complement strand
GTAACTAATGCGATTTTATTTTTTGTACTCATTTTCTGTTTTTTTATTGATTAAAAATAATTTTGTTCCATATCTTCTAATAAACCAATATGAGTTGGTTTCCAATTTAATAGTTCTTGCGTTTTCAGATTTGTTGCAGGGCTATCCAATGCGATAAATCGACTCATCCATTCGAAATGTTTTGCTACTTCATCACCCGATAATGAAGCAACAGGCAAGTTCAGCTTTTTACCAATGACTTCAGCTATTCTTTTTACTTCAATGCTTGTATCTCCAACAATATTGTGCAATGCACCTTTTGCCTGTTTTTCAACTGCTAAACGAAAAGCTTTTGCCGCATCCAAACGATGTACCGCAGTCCAACGATTATTGCCATTTTCGGGATAAGCGGAAATTCCATTTTTGCGTGCTTGGCCTATAATAAAGGGAATAAAGCCTTGGTCTCCTTTGTCGTGAACTGATGGGGATAGACGAATTACTGAGGCATTTACACCTTTTTCAGCCAATGCCAAAGCCATATTTTCAGAAGAACGTGGAATACCTTGCGATTTACTTTCTTCTGTAACATTTCCATTGATGATTGGTAAGCCCAGAAGTCCGGCTGTTACTACCATTGGTTTGTTTGTTCCGATTAAAACTTCTCCCATTGCATTAATGGCTGCTTTATCCATTTCTGCTGCTTTTGAAAACTGCGCAAAATCGTGAAAAAAGGCGGTATGAATAACTCCGTCTGAGTTTAAAGTACCTTGCTTTAATATTGCGAGGTTTTCAAGATCTCCATTTAATACTTCTGCACCTGTTTCGCTGATTGTTTTTGCAGATTGTTCAGAACGAGCCAAACCGACTACTTTGTGTCCGGCACCAATTAACTCTTTTACCACTGCAGAGCCGATGAAGCCCGAAGCTCCTGTTACAAATATTTTCATTTTTTGTTGTTTTTTATTCGATGCAAAGCTCTATTGTTGTTTAAACACCGATGTAGTCAAAAGTCAGCTTGTTGTAGTCAAAAAGGAAACCTTGATTATTTTAAGTAGATAGTGGGGTTTGGTTATTTTTTCTTGTTGGTTGTTTTGATTTATGTTTGTGCGTAACGGTATAGTATATGCCAATGCGGGCGATTGCGGACTTTAAACTTATCAAACCGAAACAATTTATAGGGGCTACCGCCCAGGATATTTCTACTTGCTCGCCCATTTTGTATACCGTGTTATAATCTGGCCTTTGCTAATTCGTTAATTCATTTATCTTATTCATCCAATCTTTAATCTCCTCGTATCCATTTCTTTCATGAAGTCTTTCCACTGTCATTTTCTTGATTGCTAATGTATTTAACTGACGTTTCGCACTAGAAACTTTCTTTTTCTGTTTCTGCTCAGTTTTTACAGGGTCAGGATTAATAGAATCCCACTCTGTTTCACTTGTTGCTGCATGTACTGCCATAGCCACCTTTTCAGGGACATCTTCAGCATCATCTATTTCAGTTAAATCTATATTTATATTAAGGTCATTGTAACATTCATTGATAGCCTCATGATGTAAATAATTTTCCAATTCAAGCTTAGCTGTATTGTATCCAACTTTTCTATAGTTACCTTCTCCATTTATTGTTGCTACAGCTTTAACATAATCAGGTATGTCAGAGTCGTAGATATGAACCTGTGATTGAAGTAATCCGTCTAAGTACTTTTTTTCAATGTAGTATTTCAATTGTGAACCACCGGTAGGAATGAAGGTAATCTGCTCATTATTTTCAAGATTTATAATTGTGTTATCATCAGCATGTAACAGTTTGCTGTATTCAATCAAGCCATTTACATCATTTTCGCCTTCCACAAATATTAAAACTTTCACTTTTTTTTAGGGTCTGGTAATGCACCAAGAGTTTCAATTATTTTATCAATGATTTCAGAATTGTCTGAGCCATCCTGATTTGTTCCATTTTCGACCCTTACAGCTCCGTTGTCAGCATAAATATATCTAAGCGATTTTTTAGGAATTTCTTTAGCTAGATTAGAATTATGTGTTGTAAATAATACTTGAGCATTATCTGTCTCTGCTAGTTCTTTTAAAGCATTTACAATCATCAATTGAAAATCTGGATGCTGCGATGTTTCAGGTTCTTCAAGTGCATAAATAATATTTGGAGCATTAGTTGTTCTTCTGTTTTCAACCTGAGCCCTAAAGAAACTTAATAAAACAAGTCTGCGCATACCACTACCTCTTTTATTAAGTGGCACACATCTTTCATCCTCTAATGACAATTTGAAAATTGAATTCCAACTCGGTTCTTTTGGAAAGTTTGACCTTAATGTCTCCGCTAATTCAGAATCTAAATCATTAAGCTTGTTTATTGTTTCATCTGCCATTGCAGTTGAAGCATCTTGTACAGCCTCTTTAAGTTGTTCCAATAAAGGTAAAATGGCATCTCTTTTTAGAACCTCTTTTACAATCTCCTTCATCGGGTCTTGTATGTCAGAATCTTGGTCATTTAAAGGCTTGTCTACAAAAAATAAGGAATAAATAGGTAAATACTTTTTCAAGCTTGTCCATATTTTCTTTCTATTATCTTCGTTATCTAGCTTACCATCAATTTTAATTTCGGTTCTTTCGGTTTCAATTTGTCCCTCAGGGTAATAATGGAGTCTAATAGCATTTCTAAGCTCTTTACTTCGATTCCTATTAACTTCCTCAGGATTTATTCCTAATTCTTCAAATTGAAGTTTTAATGTAGTGCGCTTTTTTGAAAGTAAATCACTCAAATCTGCGTGAGTTGGATAATTACAAACAATTACTGATTCTTCTGACACACTTCCACTTCCAGATACAGGAAATTTCTTTTTAATTTCTAATTTTTGTTCTGAATTAAGAAGATATTCATCTTTAAGCGAAGTCTCTACTGTATCATCAAGAGTTAAAGTTTCTGGCAAATCATCAAACACACATGTAATCTCAATCTGATTAGCACCATTTCAAACTGTTAAATCATCTTTATCAGGTTTCCCGTTAAAAAATATATCCAAAGCTTCAAGAATCGATGACTTTCCAATATCATTACGACCTATCAAAACATTCAAATCATCAATGAAAAATTCTATTTCAGTTGAATAGCTTCTGAAATTTCTGAGTTTTAATTTGTTTAATTTCATGCTGTAAGCTTTTGTTTGGCTTGATTACAACTTGGTTATACCGCGAACAAACATAACATTATTTCCATTCAACATCAAGCCAAGTATTTCTTCCAATTTGTACTTCATTAAATAGCAATTAGGCATTTTGGGTTGAGAACTTCGGCTCTTTCTCGTTCATCTATCTAAGAATTCATTACCCTCCAAACAAAAAAAACCGGCCATAAGGCCGGTTTTCTGTATTTCTTGTTGAAAATAAGGGTTTATTTCACCAGGTTGAGCTCGGCAATGATGTTGCTTGCGCCGGCGTATTTGTCTATTACAAACAATACGTACCTGATGTCAACCGATATGGTGCGCACGTATTCTTCCTGAAATTTCAGGTCGCTCATCATGCTTTCCCAGTTGCCGTCAAAGGCTATTCCTATCAGCTCGCCATTGCCGTTTATTACAGGCGAACCTGAGTTGCCACCGGTAATGTCGGTATTGTGCAAAAAGCAGATGGGCAGCTTGCCATTTTGGGCGTACTGTCCAAAATCTTTTTTCTCAAGCAGGTCGTGCAGTTTTTGCGGTATAGCAAACTCCTGTGGGTTTTCGGCGGCGTATAGTTTTTCCTTTTCCAGTATTTCGCTGCCCCAGGTTTGGGTGTTGTAGGGCTTGCCCTCCCACGATTTGTAGCTGCCCACGGTACCATAAGTCAGTCGCATGGTAGAGTTGGCATCGGGATAAAAATGGCGGTTGGGTTGCATTTCCATCATCCCTTTAAAATACACCTGACGCAGGTCTTGCAGCTTGTCGCTATAGCCTTGCGATGCGCCCAGCACGTGGTTGCGGTAGCAGTTTACAATCGATTCTGAATATATTACGCCGGGGTCATTTTCCAGGGTTTTGAGCTTGGGTTTTTTCAAAAATTTGGTGAACTTCTTCTCGTTAACCAAGATTGATTTTTTGAAAATGGTATGTGCCAGCGAAGCTGCTTTATCGGCGGCATTGTCACCTTTGGCCGAAGCCCACATTTCTTTACCAAAAATATCAGGACGCACATCGGCGGGCAGTTCATACAGATAGCGAATGGCCATGGCCAGTATTTTTTCGTCGGTTTCGGGCACAAAGTCACTAAACATGGTTTCCACGTTTTCAAGCATTTTGCCGGCCATTACATTACCTTGTTCTTCGTCGCTTTGCATGGTGGCTTTCAGGCGCCACATTTGTATGCCGCGGCTGTTGAATGCAGGGGCAAAAGCGGCAAAACTCATGGTGTAGTTGAGCTCGGCGGTGGTGGCGTGTCCTTCAACCAATGCGCCTATTTCGGCCAATACATTGCCGTAGGTCGATTTGCGCTCGCTATCTTCATTGGCCCATTTCTGAAATTTTTTCTCTTCGCCGCGTTTTTCTTCGGCCAGGTTAAACTTGTTGAGGCTCATAAGGTTGCCCTTAAAATACTTGTAAGTATTGTTGAGCGAAGCGTAGTTTGAAGCCAATTTGATACGTACGGCTTCGTCTTTGTCCATTTCTTTTTTCATGATTTCCAGGCGCTCGCCCATGATTTTTACCACGGCAGGAGCCAAAATCTTTTGTTGCTCGGTTACTTCGTACGAGGTAAAATAGCGGTCGGTGCTACCGGGGTAACCCATTATCATGGTAAAGTCGCCGTCTTTTACACCTTTCAGCGAAATAGGCAAAACGTGTTTGGGTGTGTAGGGTTTGTTGTCGAGCGAGTAGTCGGCCGGCTCGTTTTTTTGGTTGGCATATATTCTAAAGATAGAGAAATCGCCGGTTTGGCGTGGCCACATCCAGTTGTCGGTATCGCCGCCAAATTTGCCAATGGCCGAAGGGGGCGCACCCACCAGGCGGATGTCTCTGAAGGTTTCGTACAAAAACATGTAGTAGCCGTTTCCGTCAAACATGCTTTTTACTTCGGCGCGGTAGTGCGTGCCGGCAGTGGCTTCTTCCTGTATTTTTTGCATTTCCTGCGCCACCAACATGTCGGCGTTTTCGGCACCGCCGTTTTTAATGGCCATAATGCGCTCGGTCACATCGTCCACTCTTTTCAAAAAAGTAACGGTAAGGCCGGGCACGTGCAATTCGTCTTTTTTGCTTTTTGACCAAAAACCATCGTCAAGGTAGTTGTGCTCTACCGAGCTGTGTTCGGCAATGGCATCGTAGCCGCAGTGGTGGTTGGTAAAAATCAAACCTTCTTTTGAAACCACCTCGGCAGTACAAAAACCGCCCATTTGTACAATGGCGTCTTTTAAACAATTTTGGTTGATAGAATATACTTGCTCGGGAGTAAGTTTCAGTCCCAGGCGTTTCATTTCGGCATAATTGTAATTGTCCAGCAGCAGGGGCAACCACATGCCTTCGTCAGCCTTGGCTTTGAAATAAGCACCAAAGGCAAGAAAACCAGCTAAAATGACTGTGAAAAATCGTTTCATTAATTAAGAGTTTATTTTCAAGGCCGCAATATAACGCGTTTCCATGCTTTCTGACCTTGTTTCGGATAAGAGGCTGTTATGAAACGATTGACGGTAATTTGGCTTCATGTAAAATTAAAAACAACTGCCCATCGGTCTTACATTTGGCAGCCTATGCGATCCGCTTTCCTATTTTTCGCAGGCCTATTTGCCTTTATTGCCTTGCCGGCAAACGCTCAATTTGTGGTTTCGTTTGAGCCCTATTCGCTGCCCGATGTGGAACATTTGCATGTAAAAGCGGCCTTCAGCTACCGCGATTATTGGCTTATAATAGCCGAAGAACAAGCACAAAATACAAGTGGGCCACAACTTGTATTGATAGACCGGCTGCAACATAAAAAATGGCAGTATGTTATGGACCATGAAAATGATACGTTGAAAGCCATCATGCAAAGTGGGCAATTGGCGGTTTATCATAACGACCATTTTGCTGTGCTAAAAGCGGTTGAAACCTGGGGCACTGCGTCCACCTCGGCGGTGGTTTACCTTCAATTGAGCCAAGTGGTGGAAGCTATTATGAAGGGAGAGGCGGTCAACTTTACCTTATATAAAAATGAACTGCCACAGCTTGCCCAAACCAACCTGCTTTTTGCCCGAAACGATAGCTTGTGGCTGGGCACCAAAGGCAGCTCCATAACAGAACTTGTCAGGTTTTCGCGTGGCGGCAAAAAGGCTTTTGTGTTGCAAGATATAAAGAAGCCGCGCTCAGGAACCACCCGTGTTGCTCTCGATTATATTCCCCTGTTGTCAAAATATGACGCGCTGTCGTTTGGCCTGTTTACTGCCCCAAGCGAAAAGCCAACTGTAAGTTCCGAAATGTATGCGGTCGGTTATACAAGCGCACTCTCGGAATATAACTTTTCCATACCGGTTTACGAAACGGCAAAAAAGCAAAACGCTTGTTATGTTTTTGGCGGAAACAACCTGGGCAATTGCCGCTATTTGATTGAAAGCGAGACCAAGGAAACGGTGCTTGAGTGCTATATGGAAGGCACAACAGCGGTTACGGGACGGGCATTTTTCCTGCCCGATTTGTCGCTCGGCTATTTTCAAGGGCGGGTGCTCAACAGCACATACGTGGAAGGCAGAAGTTGTGTGGGCTACCTTTTGCTGGCAGAAAATAACGCAGGAGCGGAGGTGGAAAACCATTTGTACCGCGTGTTTTTCTCCACCTTGCCCGCACTTACTTTTACTGAGCAAAGTACATCGGGCGTAGGGTTATCGGCTTTTGTAAACAAAGCCGCAGGGCAGGTTTTTCTGCAGGTTGACCTTACCGGGCAAACTTCGTTTGAGTTGGAAATAATAGACTTCCACGGCAATGCGGTGCAGCATTGGACAGGCACGGGTTCAAAAACCGTGGTGTGGTTTCCCGGCGAAATAAAGGAAGGCAACTACCTGGTGGTATTGCAAACAAGCAAAGGAAAAACGAGCAGGGTAGTGGCTTGGTAGGCCAGCGCTTTTTAGTTGTTGTTGTAATTAGAGTCGTCTTCAGCCGGACGCTCCATTTGTCTTATCAATTCGTCGCGGTCGTAAATGCGTTGTTGCAAAATGGCTTGGTACTCCTTGCCTTTGCTCAGGCCAAATTTTACATAGGCATCCTGCGCCCATGCTTGTGCTTCTTCAAGCTTGCCAAGCACCTCGTAGCACACGGCCAGGTTGTAGGCGGCTTTTCCTTTTATTTTGTTGTCGGCCCCTTTGGTGGCTTCTTCAAAATCGGCTGATGCGCCGTACCAATCGCCCACTTCGGCTTTGCGCACGCCGCGGTCAAAGGCCACGTGTTTGTTTTTGGGGCGTTTGTACAGCACACGGGTCACATATACTTCGGCGGGGGCTATTCTTTTGCCGTAGGCTATACCCGCTTGGTAGGCCACTTGGTTTACCGCCAATTGTTTCTGCATCAGTTTTTTAACCGCGTCGTCAACCGAGTTGCCGGTGGCGTTCCACGAGAAGGAATTGCGGTGTTTTATTTCGTCAAGAATATTGCCTGTGGCTACTTCATAAACCCTTATATAGGCTACAATGGTGGCTACACCGGTCACTTTGTATTGCTCTATTTTTTTGGTGGTATCGTCGGGGTTGGGTTTGTCTTTCAGCTTGGCATTGGTCACTATAAAATCAGAGTCAAATTTATCGATGGCCAACACCGCATCAGCCTGGTGCTTGTTGCCAATATCTTTTATGAGCGACATATCCATGGGGTTGGGAATGTTTTCGAGCAACTTGCCCTGCCCATAGCGCATCGATTCTTTTTCAATCACATAGCGGTTCGATTCGGCTCCAATTTCGCGGATGCCGGCAATGAGGTTGAGCACACCTTCTACATCCTGCCCGATTCCTTCGCCGGTCAGGGCGCCTTCTATCACGTTCCAAGTGCCGTCTTTCATAGCGCTGTGGTCAACCACCACTATTTTTTGGATGTTGGAAGGCAGGTTTACCGCCGCGGGTTGTAGGTACGAAAATGATACTTTGGGGCTGCTGCAGGCATACATAAACAGCGCAGCCGCAAGGGTAAAGGCAAAGAGTATATTTTTAACCATATCGCTTCAATTTGGCGGTAAAATTAAGACTAAGTTGCCTTTGGGTTTTAAACGATTTGTTAGCTGCCAACTTTGGCCACAGCGTTCAGTATTTGTTTGCAATTTTCCGGTGTACTTGCAGCCCTTTGTCCGCTCCGTGGTTTTTAGGGTTTGTTATAGAAATGAAGCGTATGCAATTTAATAGAATAGTTACCAAAATGCTGCTGCTTAGCTTTTTGGTTTTAGCCACAATAGGCAGCTTGCAGGCCCAAGACAGCAGCCGCTACCGGCTTATGCTCCAAGTGCCCTTGCTTGATGTTCCCCAAAATATTGACCTGCCACAACGCTATCCGAGCATGTACCAAGCCATGCAGTGGAGCAACGACTTGTATGATTTGGGTTTTTATGCCATACATAAAATCAGTGAGGCTCCTTTGTTGAGCTACAAAGGCCAAAAAGTGCAGGGCCAATTGTTCAACAAGGTTTTTGCCTACGGTTTGGGGCTGGCCTTTGCCAAATACGGCAGTGAGTTGCCCATTCCGCTGGGCGTTTGGGGGCACGAGGAATTTCATAGGTCGGTCTTGGGTGTGGCTGGTTTGCATCCTAAAAACGGCAATTGGATCATGAGCCGCTGGGATGGCACGGTGTACGGCCTCAGCGACCAAGGTCTTGATGCACTCAAGGCAGCCAATCCTAGCCAATTATTGTATTCATACACGGCGGGTGTGCAATACGAAGCGCTTTTGAATGAAGAATTTACGCTCAACGGATTGTACTACCAACGGACCGCCAACAAGGCGCCGCTGCTGTTGTACAATGCCTGGTATGTATATAATTACTTCAAATTTTCAACGAGCGCTATTTCCGATTCGGTGAAGGTGATTGCGCCGAAATACGAAAGTGCCGATCCTACGCAAAGAGACTATGCCGGTGCCGATTTAACTGCCTGGGCCTTTGACATGTTCCAGCCACAATTGCCCTTTTCGGCACGAAGTGCTTTTCCCAACGGCGACGGCGTGAACCGCAGGGTGGGCTTTGGCGACCTTTCTGCACAAGCGCAGGACTTTTTGCGGAAACAGCAGCGGCTTTCCTTGCTCAATTTTGTCAATCCGGCCATCTTTTTTGTTGACCGAATAAAGCTGAGCAACAACTTGTCTTTCAATTTCTTGTTGCAATACCTGCCGACGCATTTTGGCAATTCGCTGGCCTTGGTACTTCCTGTCAATTACCGCGGCAAGCATTTGCTGCTGAAGCTGAACCGATATGAGGCTTTGAATGCCGCCGGTTGGGGAGCCACAGCGGGTTTGCGCTCCTATCCTTTGGGCCCAAAATGGCAGCTCAATGCCGAAGGAACTTTTTGGTCGCAACCGAGTAGTTTTTTTGCAAGCGAAAGCAAAACAGGGGCTGCTGCCACGGTGGGTTTGCAATATAAAGTAAGTAGCCAAACGGCGGTTTTTGCACAGACCCAGTTTAAAACTGCGGGTTGGTTGCCCGGAAACCCTTATTTGGATGCGAATGTTTCGGGGAGGTTGGGGTTTAATTATTCATTGATGGTGAAATAATAATAATGGGAATTAGCCCGGATTGTAAAGAATAGCTTTTTTACTTTTTCGTGGGGAAATATTCGATATTTCGCCATGAACTAAAAGCTGTATGAGCCTTTGGTTTTAGCTTCGACTACGCTCAGCCAACGGTGGTTGACCGGAACAAAAAGCCGTATGATCTCGTCTAAACTTGAGTGTTTTTTTGTTCAGTCTCGCCTTGGCGAGATTGAGTTTTTCGTTCTTCTTGTCCAATTGGCTATTACCGCCGAGTTGAGCAAAATGATTCGGAGTATTGGCATTTCTGTCAATTACCGCTCAAGCCGCTCGGGCTTTTACTTTTTATGCGCAAGGGAGCTAATTGTTTTTCAGCGGAGCTTAAGAATGCAGGGCATTTGCATTACCAAAAAAGTAAACAAAAACGCTAGAAATCAGCAAACTCACCCGCCAAGGCGTGCTCAGACAGCACTGAGTTCCATGTTGTATGAATGGCTTCTTTGGATTTATCAGTAGATTTCTAATCGTGAATTGAAAAGTGAATTTTGACCTTTACGGCTTTAAGACGGCTCTTTTTCTATCCGTTGCGCTTGGTTTGTGGCAAACTCAGGAAGAGAAAATGCGGAGATAAGCGCACTACGGATAACAGCAGAACCACCTAATATTTATGCTGGCTTTTAGGCAGCGTCATTATTAATAGAAGGGATATTTGACAATTCGTTTTCCATCTAACGTTGCTCTTCTTCAATATCGAAATCATCTTGAAGCCCAAGCCAAAATTTTGCGCTTGTGCCAAAGTATTTTTGAAATCTCAACGCTGTGTCGGCGGTAATTCTTCGCTTGCCGTGCAATATTTGGCTTATTCTGGTCTGAGGAATAAAAGTGTCTTTTGCAAGTCTGTAGGCACTAATGCCTAATGGTTCTAGAAACTCTTCTTTTAAAATTTCACCGGGATGAATATTTCTTAATCTTTCCATTTTGCTCAGTTTCCTTGTCTTTAAATGATTGAATCAATGACGATTTTAGTTACTAGGGTTAAAAGTTAGTGATTTACTTGGATGCGGCCTGAATTTCAAATCACCTGAACTGTTTTTCTTTTCGATTCAACTACTCAATGAGCCACTAAACACAAAGAAGCGCCGCTATTTTCCTATTCAATTTTGAGCAAACCATCTGTGAGCCAGTCGGCTACGGCCTGTCGGTTGCTCACTATGGTAAAACGATCCTGGTCTTTGGGATTTTGCAGGTTGCCCAGCTCAATATAAACCGTGGTAGGGTAGGTTTCGCGCAGCATAAACAGGTCGCGGGCACTCACATCGCCATCATAGCCGCGCCAGGGATTATAAAAATCGTATTTGCTTTTGATGGTGCTGTACAGCGTTTCGGCATATTGTTTTCCGCTGTTGCTTTTGGCGTGGTGGTAAAAAAACATGTCCACCCGCTTTTCGGTGCTTCGGCTGTCAATATGTATGCAAATAGCCAACTGTTTCTTTCCCTGCTTTTTATAATCGGTGTAGAGCTTGTTTACTGCCCGCGAACGCTGTCGCAATCGGTCCATCTGACTTAAGGGAATGGCATCGTTTGGATAGCAATATTCATCATTATCACATTCAAGGTATTCCGTATCTCTAATGCCGTCGTTGGGGTCGCGGGTTATCATATAGGCAGTGGCGCCGTGGGCTATCAGGTTGCGCGTCAGTCGAAGCGAAATATCATAGGCATATTCGTCTTCGCTCACCGTATGACCGTCAATTTCGGCCATGGCACCGGGGTCGGGACCGCCGTGACCCGAAATAATATAATACACCCAACCATTCAGCGAATTGTCAATGGGGTCTATATTGCTGTATTGCGGGCCAAAAATGGGGAATTTGCCTTCGGTAAGCACACCGGCATGTACTTTTGGATAGTCGCATTCCAGCAAATTAAAAGGCACCCACAGCTCTTTGTTTTCAGTGTAGTTTTGGTTTTTGAGTCCCGCTTCCACCATTAGGTTGTTGTAGTCCTGTATCATCTTGGCAAGCACCATGTTGTTGTCGCCAATGGTGCTGCGTATGCTGTTGTCGTCGTAGGTAAAAATGCGGATGGGCAACTCATACACGGCATCGCGGATGAGGTTTTTGTCGTCGTGGATATTATTTATTTTGAAAAAATACTGGTAGTTGCAATTGGATTTGTCGAGGCCGTATTTGCGCAGAACCGAGAAAATACCGTCACCCGTTTGGGCAATATATTTTACGTGCTGTGGCTCAGACTGTGGTGCTGCCGAAAGCAACAGCAGGAGCAGGGTGGCTATGGCAAATTGGACCTTATAAAACTTCACGCGCCAAAAAAACGACTAATTCGGCCATTGGAGCCGCCAATAAAGTGCTAATTTTCCACATACGCGCTGCTTTGGCAGGGTTTCGCGCCAAAGTAGCCGCGGCCCAGGCCCGAAAGCGCTTTGTCATTGGATGCCTTCACAAAAAAACAAAGCCCGACAAACTGCTGATAAGCAAGGTTTAAGAAGGTGCTTAGCCTGGTTTCGGCAAGCCAAGGCCATTCACTTCCACAAAACTGCCGCATAAATTTGGAGGTGGTGTTTGCGTTTTACTTTTTTGTGTATGTTTGTTCGCTACCAAAAATGAATGCCTTATGAAAATGGAATTAAGTAAGAATTTGAAGGATGATGTTTTGATTGGAGTTGCTTGCTATCCAGGTGGTGAGGGTGAGTGGGGGGATGTGTTGGTTTTTGGGGATTTATGTAAGTTAGCGACAATGATAAAAACATAATTACATAAACGAATGAAGCAATTTAGCCTATTGTTAAACATAATGGCTGCTGTAATAATTTTCATAGCAGTTTTAGGGATAATGTACCTTGGTTTTCAACATTTACGAAAACAAGAAAATCCCAAGAGAATTGAAATAGTTTATACTTTGGCAAATGATTCTATTGTTGACAATTCAGTTGTAAAGATTGGGAACTTAGAATCTTTGATGAATGAATTGAAATCTATATCAAACGAAATTCAAGCCAAGCAAATTGAAACCATTAATAAAGACGAAGACAAGGGCATATTTGACAAATTCTACTCAATAATTGTAGCAGTTGTTCTCGTATTTGCAGGCTTTTTTGGATTTAAAAATATTACTGAAATAAAAACTAGAGCCATTGAAATAGCGGAAGAGTCATCAAAAAAGATTGCGGAAGATACTGCCATCAATGCATCCGAAAAACAATTTGAAAAAGTCTTTACTGCACAATATAAAGGAGAAGTACTGGACTTAGCAACAGCCAGCTTTTCAAAAGTTATTGACCAAGAAGTTACACAACTTTATAATCAAATAACTTTGTTGGAATCTAGAATTGATGCTTTAGAAGGAAACCAGACTATTGATAATATCGACGGTGATGACGGTTATGCTGATGGACCAGCAGATGGAGAAAACACAGAAGATAATCACTTACCTTTAAACCCATTTGACAATGAATAAGACAATAAACATAAAAGGGTTTATGGTAAACCAACTTACATATAAGCCAATAGCGACTACTTCAATTAGGTTTTCAGACTTAAAACAAATCGTAAAGTTCACTGCACGTGAACCAAACGACTTTGATCCTTTCAAAACAAATTTTAAACTGGATGATATAATTGCAAAGACAAATGAAGAGTATTTTCAAAGGTTAACGAATGACGAGAGAGTCAAGAAGATTTACAATTATCTTTTAGAAGAAATTAATAATAAGGTTACACAGAAAAAAAGTGCGCTGGGTTCGTTTCCAACCTCAATAATTTTGGCTGTAGATGTTACGGATCAGTTTGAAAATGATGAAGAATATGAAAAAGCAATTAAGAGCTTAACAAATGATGACTTCATAGGTGCATTCTATTCATTAGATGAGAAACTGATACGACTAAAAATTCTGAATAGGAAAAATACGCTAATTGTTGATGGACAACATAGACTTGCTGCAATGATTAAACTCTATGAAGATGCAGTAAACAGTAATATAAAAATCGGTAGGCAAAGTCTAACCGAGAAATACAGCGACCTAAGCAACCAAATTGTTAAAAACAATCTCAAGAATTTTGAGCTCAATTGTACATTACTGTTAAGTTTTGACATATGGGAACAGGGTAAGGTATTTGCTGATGTAAACTTCAATCAGAAGCCAGTGAATAAATCTCTGTACTATGATATATTCGGCTCTTTCCCGGATCCCGATAAAAATGACATCTTTTTATCTCATATGCTTGCAAAACATTTAAATACAAGCAATAAGTCAGAGATAAAAGGTTTTATTAAAATGTTGGGTACAGGAAATGGGTATTTTTCTCAAGCGTTTTTTGTTGAAGCTATTAAAGATCACTTGAAGCCGAAGGGAATTTGGGCTGACATACCAATAGACTTCATAAATGGTGGCAAAAAACACGAAGCCCTCTCTCGTTTTTTTAGGGCATATTTTAAATCAATTAAATCAGTGTTTAAAGACTTTTGGCCTAAAGAAACTTATGAAAAAGGTGGTAAATATGACTCAATTCTTGTAAAAACTACAGGCATGGGAGCAATGATTAAATTAATTAACCCTTTATGCAGACAGCTAATTAAAGATGGGAAAATTATTAATGACATGGATGAATTGGATTTAGAAGTTGAGATTACTAAAATCTTAAATCCCATTAAAGAGAACGGTACGAAATATTTCTCAAAGCAGTCAGAATTTTCTGGGGCAGGAAGTTTAGGTCTTCAAAATAAATTATACGAGAAAATTGGACAAGACCTTGGTTGGTTTAAAAAGAGGTAGAATCAGTGGTGTTAACAACCGTTTTGCAAAAGCGTGAAGGTTGTGCATCTATGACTGTGAACTGGAAAACTCAAGCTTTGTGCATCTAATGAAGTTTAGTGCTAAAAATCCTCTACTAGCCCGTGCCAAAAACCACCCGCACCAACTAACCCCCATCAACCCACCTATGAAACGATTGTATTTCTTATTGGCGATAGTACTTATTAGTGAATCTGCATTTGGACAATTGACAAGGATAAATGAGCGTATTTTCGGTTTCATTACCACAGCAAATTTTGATAGTCTGGAGAGCTACGCTTTGACAGGTGAGGCGTTTCTGAATATGGCCCATTGGCCAAAAAACGACAGCACTAACTTATTGGCAGATTCATTGGCTGATATGAATTTAATGGCAATAAAAGACAGTGCACGGAATATTCGAAATACCGTGCTAAGGTCGTCTAAACGTGCAAGGAAGGTGAACTTTCAAAATTGTGATTGCATCAGCGGTCGCGTTATTAGATGCAAGGTGTGGGGAACAACTTGCGCAGTACATCCATTATAATCTTCATGCGGCTTACCGATGAGTAAGGGCCAAAATATTCGCTGCCGTCAAACACGCGGTTGCGCATAGGGAAAATGCGCGGAAAACGCTCGTTTTTGATGGTGATAAAAGGGTAGGTTTTGCCATCCTTCAGGTTGATGTTGTACTTGGGCTGGTGTTTTTTTATCAGGGAGTTTTCCAACAACAGCGCTTCAAACTCAGTATTGACCACCGAAAACTCTATGTTGCGGATTTTGGCAACCATGAGCCTGATTCGTGCGGAGTCGGTTTGGTTTTTGGTAAAGTAAGAGGAGACCCTTTTTTTCAGGTTTTTTGCCTTGCCAATATACAGCAGTTCACC
>WGNN01000148.1 GCA_016124515.1 bacterium | reverse complement strand
GGGTTGCCCAATACGGTAACCAAACCGTGTCCTTTGAAGTCCATGCGTGAGTAGGGTTGGTTAAACGGGTGGTTGGCACTGTCGCGCGAGAGCTTACAACTGTAAAATTGATTCAGCAACAAGCTGATTTCGTTTTCAGTAGGCCAAATATCATCGGGATTGTAGGTGCCATCGGGCGTTACCTTTAGCGGATATTCGTATTGGTAATAGTGGCCTGAGAGGTCGGTACCTATTCTAATAAAGAGTGTCAGGTCGTTGTCGCGCAAATCGCGTCCTTCGGCGTGTACAAACATGCGCAAGCGCTTGAATTGGCGCACATCGAATGAGGTGGTTTTGAAAACCGCCCGCGCATCGCCATCTTCCAGGTTGCATACCTTGAGCGACAACGATTGCTCGTTTTGCAAGGTTTGCTGCACATTGTTGGCCGTTATTTGGCGCTTAATTCCAGGTGGTACTACGTAGCGTACTGGTTTTTTCTCGCTGTTTTCTACAATATTTACGGTGGAAACATCAAATACCGTATTGCTGTATGGGTCGGTTGTTACCACTTCGCCGGGCTGCGAAAGGTCGTAAATATAGCGGCGCCAATCGGCTCTGATGAGCTGCAATTGAGCAAAGCGGCAGATTACTGAATCCTCAAAACCGGTAAATAACATCCGCATAAACTGCATGGACTTAAAACCGGCAATGGGCCCCACTTTGCGTTGGTATGAGTTGATGGGAATTTTGAAAAGGTACCACTTGATGGTTTCCCGTTGTCCGTTTTTCAATTGCACATCGGCTGCCAATATATCGTTTATATAGTTTTGGCCTATAACCATGTCTTTGGGTCGCAACGACACTTTGTATTGGTAATATGCCTCAGTGGTATTTAGGGTAAAGTCAAGGTTTACGTCTTCGTCGTCAGGGGTTATTTTGGCAGAGGTAGAAAAACCTTCAGGCCATTTTCCATTGGCATCGGGTGTGGGCGAGTTGCCCTGTGGATTGCTGTAGTTTTTGTAGCGCTCCAGGATACTCATCTCCTTTTCGTCGAGCGCCGCGCCCCTGAAATATCGGTAGTTATCGGCTGAGGGGTCTTTGGTGGCTTTTTTGTAGGCGCGTGAGTTTTCGCCATATTTCGCTTTGATTTTGGCAAGATAAACCGAATCGAAATGTGCCTTTTCCTGCTCATCATCAAGGCCGTCCAATCCTACGTCCTGATATGGTCGGGCAGTTGGATCGTTTGAAAAAGCGTGGTTGATGTTGGGAATGGTAGGCGTGCGTCCGTATTCATCGCTCACGGTATTGGCATTGCTGCCATCGCCGGGCAAGCCATGTTCAAATGATTTTCGGCTGTCTTGCAACACATCTTCCGACACCTGCCCCAAGTTGATATACATATCGCCGCCTGATGATTCAGGATTGTAATAATAGGGATCCATGAGCCAAAACTCAAGGTATTGGATGTTTGCCGCCTCAAAGTTTACGGTTTCTATGCGGCGCATTATTCCGCCCCAGTTGTCTTTTGGGTCTTTTAGTGTACCATCTTCATTAAGCCCGTTTACATCGTAGTTGTAGGGTCCGCGTTCTTTTGGATAATAAGCAATATCGAAAGTAGGCTGTGTGGGAATTTGTGTAATAGGAAGGTCAAGTTGCGGAAACACTTCGGTTTGCCTTACCATACGCACATAGTGGTTTGACAACTGTTTGATGTCTTTGCGCAAGTGTTGAGGGGTTTGCACATTGTCGAGGTAAAACAGTGGGTCAAGAATGTACCAGGCCATTTTAGCTCTTTTATAGTTGTTGCGCAAATCGTTGTCAACGGTGGTGGCATAAGGAAACAAGCTACCCTGCCCTTGTGGCGTTGAAGCAAGCGTCCAGTTGATAACGCCCAGACGCAAATCGTAGGGTACTTCGCTACCTTCAAAATCATCGATATATGAACAACCTGTGGGGCCAATAACTTTTGGATAGCCCGGAATGAGGTGGGCATACTCGCCGCTGAGGCTTATTTCTGACTTCTCTTTGGTGTCGATAAATGGCAGTTTGTTTACCAGCTTGGTGAGGTAGCGCGAATCGGTGCGGTACCTGCCGTCAAATCCGTAAATGGTGTTTTTCAATGGCTCGCTGCCAATGTTTACCTTTTGGGTAATGGGACGTTGGCGCATGTGCAACAGGGTACCGCCAATGGCAAAATCGTTGGTGAATTTATAGTCCCACCGCGTGCCATACAGCGATTTTTGCATGGTTTGAAACAAGGTATTACTTTCAACCGACACGTTGATTTGCTGCCCCGAATTGAGAATGGATTCGTTGAGAATTTTAACCCTGCCCAAAGCATAGTCCACGCGATAGTCTTGGTTTTCTACCAGCTCTACCCCGCCGGCGGTTACTTTTACCGAACCCGGCTGTATGTTGAAGGTATTGAGTGGTATTTCGTCACCCGAGCTTCCCTTAAAAAATCCGCGCAGGAAGAACTTGTTGTAGTAGGCGTCTTGCAGTGCTATTTGCTGTATGGAGTCGTACAAGGCCCTGAACACATAGTCTTCAGCCAGGTCTTTATCGTCAAAATAACCGTATAAATGTTCGCCAAAAGGCTCTAAAACAGGCAGATACACAAAGCCATTGTCTTTGTCGATGGTTAGGTTTGGTACAAAGTCAAAAACACCGTCGGGCATGGGCTGCTGTTGGCGGTTTATCTTGTCCACATTCATTACCTTAATGAGCTGTGTACCGTTCAATCGTTTCTCGCTCGCTTCGGGAATGTATGGCAGGTCAATACCGCTTTCGTCATCGGCATAGATAATTTCCAGTCTGAAATCGTCTTCTTCAATGCGGTTGGAACCCAGCGAATACACGTTTTTCATCATGAGGTCCCAAACGGGCAGATCGGTTCTTACCTGCGGCGATTTGAGCATTTTAAGAAACAGCACATTGGGCGTGGTGGGATCGGCAGGTACATCGCGCGAGAATTCGCCCACTTGTTTTGTTTCGCCGTTCATGGTGTATTCGTAGCAAACGGCAAGCACAGCATTGTCTTGCAGGGGCGTTTTGAGCGAAATGAAACCCAACCTATCGTGCACCACAAACTCACTTTCGCTAAGCTTGCGCACGTTTGACAACACGGAATAGTCAACCCCTTTGGTAAAGTCGGGATCGTTGAAACTCTCGTTGGCCAATACAGTGCCCACAGTAGTTAAATCGCGGGCTTTTGCGGCCTTGGCATCGTTGTACAATATGTCGGAGAAAAGGGTATTGGCATTGTTTGCCGGACCTTCGAACAACACGGTTGGGTCTTGCTTAAACACCACACCATTGTTGTAGTGCAGGTTCGATTTACCGTTTTCGTCCACGCCCTTTTCACCCATATCCATAAAAGCGGCCATGTTGCGGGTTTCTTCGGGGCGGCCATTGTAGTTGGTTACCCATACTTCAATACGGGTAATTTTAATTGGCGACATTACCAATGGCGAGTTGCTTGTCCACTCGTTGTAGTGGTTGCGGAAGTAGTGGCTTAGAAAATAGTGTTTGTTGGCATCGTACTCATTAGCAGGAATATTGAATGGTGTTTTTTGCGAACCGCCATCCACTGTAATGTTTTTGCGCTCGGTATTTTGTTTTGACACCACTGCCGAAACGGTAAGCCGACCAAACTGCATGGTGGTTTTTACGCCAAACAGGTTGGTGCTACCCTGAATTAATGAACCCTGAATGGGCAGCGACACATTGCCCGCCTCAATGCTTTTTACAATATCGTCTTCATCGCCCTGCCAGTTTAGTTTTATTTGGTTGTCAAACTCAAAGTTGGCCTCGGTATCGTAGTTGAGGTTCAGGTTTATTTTGTCGCCAATTTTGCCCAACACATTGAGCCTTATTTTTTGGTCGAATTTGAACTGACCGTTTCGTTGGTTTCTAACCGACCACGATGGGTTTTGCACGCGATTTATTTCGCCCATAAAAATCAGCTCGGCGCTTCCCTGTGGTTTTATGTCCACAAAATCATCGCCCAGCACATCTTTGAGCACTCCTGAGTTTACTTTGAATTTGAGATCGGCAGCAGAATTTGAAGTGAAGTTGTGCGCTTTGGCCCTGCTCTTAAAGTAATTGCGCATGTACTCATCGTTGCTCTTGTCAAGATACTCGTCGAGGCTATATGACTCGCTTGAGCCGAGTTGCGTGCTATCGCCAAGTGTGCGGGTAACGATAAACTGCCCCGTGGCCGTATCGTATTTGGTGGTTTTGTTGATGTTTGATGGGTCGTTGAGATCGAGAGGGTGGCTCTTGCCGTCGCCCGGTTTTTTGTCTTTGTCAAGTGGGTATTTGAGCTCCTTTTTGGTGGTATCGGGGCCGCTAATATCGCTCTGCAGCGGATAAAATCGGTTGTATTCATCGTCATCCTCTTTGCTCAGTTCAACAAAAGTTGCCAACTGTGCAAAGGCAGAAAAACTGACGAATACTGCCAGAACTTTAGCGTACTGCGAGATACTATTCACTTGATGTTTGCTGAGTTTATATAGCCTTCAGAGTTAGTTTTATAAGCTTTTCAACGGAAAGGTCTTCGCCGGCATTTTCCTTAATAACATTGGCCAGGGCTTTTTCGGCTGCATTGCGGGCAAAACCGAGCATGGTCAATGCGCTTATGGCTTCTTCTTTGTGTTGCTGCGCGGCAGGCATGTTTTGTATGCTTCCGTTGCTGTCTTTCAATACTTTATCTTGTAGTTCAAGTACCATTCTCTGGGCTGTTTTTGCTCCGATTCCTTTTACGGATTTGAGTAACGGAACATTGCCTGTACTTATTGCACCAACTACCTCGGCAGGCGATAAAGTTGAAAGAACTGTTCGGGCTATGTTGGGGCCTACTCCCGATACAGTTATCATCAGCTCAAAAATGGCTTTCTCTTCGGCCTCAGCAAATCCGAAAAGTGTAAGCGCATCATCCTTTACCCACAAATAGGTAAAAAGCTGAGCTTCTTTGCTTTTGCTTATTTTTTCATAGGTATGAAGCGATATATGAAGGGCGTATCCCACACCGGCCACATCAATAATAGCTTGTGTGGGTGTGCAGCTTGCGAGTGTTCCTTTTAAATATGCGTACATACTATCTGTGTGTTATCTTTTTGATTGAATTATCTGTGCATCCATAGCCGCTACTGCCGCCACGTTTACTATTTCGCGGGCCGAACAGCCCATTTGCAGTACGTGTACCGACTTGTTCATACCCAACAAGATGGGACCAATTGCCTCTGCCCCACCGGCTTCCTGCAACAATTTGTAAGCAATATTGCCCGATGAAAGACTGGGGAATACCAGCACATTGACCTTTTGATCGACCAAAGTAGAGAAAGGAAAGTGCGATTTGAGGATGTCTTTGTTTAAGGCAAAGTTGGCCTGCATCTCACCATCCACTTGCAAGTTGGGATTTCGCTCGCGGAGAATGCGGGCTGCTTTGGCCATTTTCAGGCTGCTCTTGGTTTGTATAGAACCAAAATTTGAATACGACAAAAGGGCAATTTTTGGCTCCATATCAAAATTGCGCACCGCGCGGGCTACCATCTCGGTATTGTGCACGATGGTATCCACATCGGGGTTTACGTTTACCGTGGTATCGCTAAAAAACATGATGCCTTTTTTGGTAAGCACTATGTACATACCCGATACGCGATCTACCCCCGGTTCGGTGCCTATTATTTGCAGTGCGGGGCGCAATACATCGGCATATTTACGTGTATGACCCGAAACCACGGCATCGGCATCGCCATTTTCGAGCATGCCCAGGGCAAAGTAGTTGCGCGTTTTCATGGTGCGCACCGCCTCGCTCATGGTGTAGCCTTTGCGCTGCCGTTTTTGGTAAAGTATCTTACCGTATTTCACTCTTGAAGGTTCATCGTCCATAGGGTCAATGATTTCAACCCCTTCAAGCTCAAGATTGTTTTCTTTTATTAGTCGTTTTATCTTTTCTACATTGCCCAGCAACACGGGTTTGGCCAACCCATCGTCGTTAAGGGTTTGTGCCGCCATAAGCACCTGCATCACATCGCCATCAGGAAATACCACGCGTTTTACATCCTTACGGGCGCGGTTAAATACCACACGCATCAGCTGGTTTTCCTGCCCCATGCGCTGTTGCAAGTCAAACTCATATTTATCCCAGTTGCTTATTGGGTTGCGCGCCACGCCCGACTCTACGGCGGCCTTGGCAACCGCAGGCGCTACCGTGGTAATAAGGCGCGGATCGAGTGGTTTAGGTATAAAATAATCAGGACCAAAAGCCAGTCCCGGCACGTTGTAGGCCAATTTTACAATATCGGGCACTACTTTTTTGGCTAGTTCGGCTATGGCTTTTACGGCGGCCAACTTCATGTCTTCGTTTATAGAAGTGGCCCTAACATCGAGCGCCCCTCTGAAGATAAAAGGAAAGCCCAACACGTTGTTTACCTGATTGGGGTGGTCTGACCGACCGGTAGCCATGAGTATATCGTTTCGGGTCTTGATGGCGAGGTCGTAAGCTATTTCTGGGTCGGGATTTGCCAGCGCAAAAACGATGGGATTCGGCGCCATTTTTTTTAGCGCCTCCGGTTTGAGCACATTGCCTTTTGACAAGCCGAGGAAAAAATCGGCACCTTGGAGGGCTTCTTCCAATGTGCGTTTGTCGGTGTCGGCAGCAAATTCCTTTTTAAGCTCGCTCAGGTCGTTTCTGCCATTGTAAATTACTCCCTTGCTGTCGAGCATGAGAATATGCTCTTTTTTAACACCCAAAGAATTGATGAGGCGGGTGCACGATATGGCACTTGCACCGGCACCATTAACCACCATTTTTATTTCTTCAATTTTCTTACCCGACACTTCAAGCGCATTGAGCAATCCTGCCGCACTAATAATGGCCGTACCGTGCTGGTCGTCGTGCATTACAGGAATGTTCAGCTCATTTTTCAGTCGGTTTTCTATTTCAAAGCAATCGGGTGCGGCTATGTCTTCAAGGTTGATGCCTCCAAAGGTGGGTTCCATGGCTTTTACCACGGAAATAAACTCTTCGATGTTGGTGGTATTCAACTCAATATCAAACACATCAATATCAGCGAAGACCTTAAACAACACGCCTTTGCCTTCCATTACAGGTTTTGATGCTTCAGGACCAATATTGCCCAAACCCAGTACTGCGGTTCCGTTTGAGATAACGGCTACCAGGTTTCCTTTGGCGGTATATTTATACACAGCTTCGGGGCTTTTGGCAATGGCCTTGCAGGGCTCGGCAACACCGGGCGAGTAGGCCAGCGCCAAATCGCGCTGCGTATTGGTGGGTTTTGAAGAAACCACCTCAATTTTACCGGGACGGCCTTGTTCATGATAGTCAAGTGCCTCTTTTGGTCTTATAAATTTAGCCATAAATATTGCAAAGAAATACGGGGGTCAAAAGTAGAACAAAGCGCCTGTACAATCAATTCATTGCGCTTCTATTCAACCCATTGGTTGCAAAGTTCAACCAATAATCTGAAAAAATCGTTGTAACCGGCCCACGAAGGTTTTTCCGGTGTATCGTTAATGTCGTGATAGTAAGGGTATTCGCCGAGGAGGTAAATGAAAATGGCCTTTACCCCGGCTTCGCCAAAGTAGTAGTGGTCGCTATTGGCTGCCGCTCCCCTGCTTTTTACATCTGCCATCCAATGATGCGCTTCGTTTATGCCTTTCAGCTTTTTAAAAACCTGCTTAAATACACGGCCATTTACTACCGTTATTCCATCTTGTCCGTTGGTTACCAAATCCAAATTGATTAACAGACTGATGTTTTGCAGCGGATAAACGGGGTGTTCCACATAGTATTTTGAGCCCACAAGTCCGGCTTCTTCGCCTGCAAAGGCAATAAACAACATGCTGTAGGCACGGGCGGTATCGGCGGCAAAATGACGGGCAAGGTCGCACAACATGGCTGCCCCGCCGGCATTGTCGTTGGTGCCGTAAAAAGTGGCTTCATTGCCCATTTGCCCAAGGTGGTCGTAGTGGGCTGTGAATACAATAAGCGAATCGGGTTTTTTGCCGGGCAGATAACCCAATATGTTTTGGTTTTTGAAAGAATAAACCAGCTTTTGCTCAATGGTTATGTTGATGTGGGTCGATTTTTCGCCCAGCGCTTCTTCCATTATTTCGAGCTCTGCATAGCTTTTGGCATAATCTCTCACCGACCAAGTGAGTTTTTGATTGGTGGTGGTAATTATAGCCGCAGCACCAAAACTGTTTTTGATAAGTGCCTGCCCGATAGCATCGTCGTTGATTTGGGTATAAACTTCTTTTGAAAGCACCAGCGCGCATTCGCTCCATTGGTATTTTGACAAAAAGCGGTTGAACTTTTTCAGCGACTTGACCCTTTTGGGGCTTAGGCGCACCAATTGCAAATGAAGGTCTTGGGCTGCTCCTGAAGTTGGCTGCACCAGGTAGTCAACACCGGGCTTAAGCGGTTGACCATCAACGGCCACTTCCAGCTTTCCCGGAAAAGTATTTACAGAGTGGGTAAAGGGTTGGTAAGCCACATGTTGCAAACCCGCCTTCTCAAATTCTGATTTGAGAAACGTTGCCGCTTTTTTACCACCATTGTTTACGTAGCCGCGTCCGTGGTATTGCTCCGATGCCAGTGTATCTACCAGTTGTTTTACATAACCAAGATTTTGAGCCCCCAAAAGGGAGCTTAAAGAAACCAGGATGTATGTGAAGGCAAACCGCACTACTGCACTTCGGTAAGCACAAAGCTGTACCTTTCCATAATGAGGTTGGCCAACAGTTTTTTACAAGCTTCGTCCACGGTGGCTTCAGCTTCAGCTTTGCTGTTGCTTTCTATGCTAAACGTGATGTGCTTGCCTATGCGCACCTGATCAATACCTGAAATACCCAGATTGGCCATACTTCGGTTAACTACTTTGCCCTGTGGGTCAAGCAACTCGTCAAGCGGCATTACATCTACAGCAACCTTAAACTTCATTTCTTTACTATGTTTTGAATAATGGATAATAGGAGGTACAAAAGTACAATGAGTTGCATGGCCAACATGCCAAAAAACACCGCCAGAATAACCGCCCCTAAAATGAGCAGGTAGCGAAATGCATTTTGCGAAAAGTCAAAAGTTTTGAATTTGAGCGAAATGAGCGGAATAGGCAACAACATGAGTGCACTTATAGCAAGTGCCGATGCAACGAGTGCCAAGGCTGAGGTGGTGTAGGCATCGAGCGGCGAATTGAGCACCGCGTGGCCAAACATGCCTTTGGTATATAGAAAGCCAAATGAGCTGATGAACATGGCGGCTGCCGGAGTGGGCAAGCCTCTGAAAGAATCGGTTTGTTTGGTAGAAACATTGAAAATAGCGAGTCGGAGTGCGGCGGCTATAGGATAAACCACAAAAATGAGCCCCATGCTAAGGGTGCCACCGGTGTGGTAAACATGTGCCCAACGCTCGTCGGCGGCTGCCAAATTGAACAACTCAACCAAGATTAATGCGGGCAACACACCAAAGCTCACCAAATCGGCAAATGAATCGAGCTGTGCGCCAATGGCTGTTTTTGCGTTTAATGCCCGCGCCAAAAAGCCATCCCAAAAATCGAGAAATGCCGCAGCAAGTACCATGAGCGTGCCCAATGACAAGTTGCCGCTGTGCACAAATACAATTCCATAAAAACCGCAAAGCAAGTTGCCCAGGGTTATAAGGTTGGGGATATAGTTTTTCATTTCAATAATTGGTTTACAAGTGAATCAGGCTGAATAATGAGGGCTTCCTTGCCGTGCTCCAACACTTTCATTGGGTGCATGCCTTTGTACCAAAGTTGGTTGTCGTTCATTTCGAGCAAACAACCTTCGGGTACCGCCGCCACTTTTACACCTTCGTTAAGGGCGAGAAATTCCATCAGGCGCGTCATTCTGCTTTCGCCGCCGTGGCCTTCTATGGTTTTTTCAGTATAGTGCGGATTTATTTGAAAAGGCACCAAACCCAGCGAATTGAACGAAGGAGGCTCTACAATGGGCATATCGTTGGTGGTGCACAACCTTGGGCAGGCCAGGTTTGAACCCGCACTCCAGCCCATATAAGGCATTCCGTGGTTCACTTTTTCGCGAAGCATTTCTACCAAACCGGCTTCGTAGCAACGCTTTAGCAGGGCAAAAGTATTGCCGCCACCCACAGCCACTGCATCGGCATTTTGCAAAACCTGCAATCCGTGGTGCACACTTTCCACCTCAATACCCAGCAGCGACATGGCCTTTTGAAACATACGTTCATATTCATCAAACGAAAAAGTGACCGCCGCAAAAGGCACGAATGCCATTTTGCGAATGCCCAAGCGATGCGTAAATGCTTTGACATAAGGCAGGGGCCACGAAAAATAAGGCTCTCCGGGCAGGGTTGAGTTGCTTAACAGCAATAGGTTTTTCATAAGCTATTTCATTAAATACAATTGACCTGTATAAGTATAGTTTTGGCGGTTGGCACCTTTCATGGTGCAAACATAAAAATACATTCCATCGGCTACGGGCGTATTGTTAAAATGGCCGTCCCATTTGTCGTTTCCGCTATAAACCAACGTTCCCCAGCGGTCGAAAACCTGCAATTGGTAGTATTTTATTCCTACGCCGTTCCAGCCAAACGTATCATTATGTCCATCGCCATTGGGGCTAAACGAGTTGGGGAAATATACCAGCGGCACCGGCGAAAGACATAGTATATTGCTGGTGCTCACAAATTTATCGCCGCCATTTTCTACCGCATGCACACGGTAGCACTTGCCGGTATCGGGGTGGTTTATGTCAAAAAATTCGTTGTCGTAGTAAATATTGCCGCTCGTGTTGTAGCTCTTTCCGTTTATGTTTTCCAATAGGTAGGTGTAAGTTCCTTTTTCAAAGGTCATGTAGTCGGTCCAGTGCAACTCGGCATCTTGGGTTTCGGCCACCAGCCCGGTAAGCAGCACATTGCTCCCCGGCAGCGATTCAACTGAGCGGGCACCACATGCATCCATTGCCTGCACGGTGTAGGTATAGGTGTTTTTTGCGGGATTCACCCATTTGTCAACAAACACCGAATCGGTAATGGCAGTGAAGATTCTCTTTGACCCGGCATCGTCAATGCGGGTAATATCGTAGGCTACTGCCACCGGAATGGGTTTCCAATTGAGTACAATTTGTTGGCTTGTGTCAACGGTGGCGCCATATAAATCTACCGTATCGCCCTTGCCCAGGCTCCTTACCTCAATGCTGTAATCGGCTGTGTCGCTACAAAAACTGTTGTTAACCGCATAGCGCACATGGTAAAGCCCTTCGTTGCCAAGTATGGTATCTTCATCGTTCAAAAAATAGATTTGCTTTAGCCGCGGCGTCTCGGTTGTACCTACGCCTACGTAATAATTGGTGGCGTTTGCATTGCCCAGGTAGCTGCTATCGCTTATATGCATGGTAAAGGGCGCACAGCCTGCCATTTGTTCAAAAGCCAAACGCGCTACTACAGAGTCATAAACTTCAATGGTAACGGGATGATTGCTAACCACGCAAGTGCCATTGCCGCTGTAGGTGGTGTAGCCCACGTTGAACGTGCCTGAGTGGTAGGTTTTTTCAAACGAATAATTGTTGCTGCCGGGCGTTTTGGTTTTGCCATTTCCCAAATCAATAAGCACAGAATCAACCGCGTCGGTTTGCCAGGTAAAGCGCACGGTAAGTGGTGAGCAGCCGGTATTGGTATCTACCGAAAGGCTGCTTTTGGGCTTGTAAACCAATTGGGGTTTGGCATACCAGGTTGCGGTATCTCTGCAACCACCGTTGGCCGCTACAAGGCGCAGCTTTTTGGGCAATTTGTCATTGGCTTTCAGGGTAATTTCCTTGGTTTTAAGCCTTCCCGCGCTGCCGGTCCAGGTGTAGTCGGTGGCGTGTGCAGAGCTGTTGGTTGAGGTGTAAATCACTTCGCCGCAACTTTTGGTAGAATCAATGGTGAAGGCAGCGGTAGGCAAGGTGTCAATTTGCAGCTTTTGCGAGTCGCTGTATTGGCAACCATATTTTGAATAGACAATGCGGCGGTAGATAGACATAGTGCCCGCTCCCGCAGGTTTCACCGCTATGTTGTTTCCCATTTGTTTTGTCAATCCAAATCCACTGCTGAAAGTGTAAATAAGAGAATCGGCACCTTTGGTAGGATCGGTTATTTGCAGTTGCTCACCTGCACAAAGCGTATCGGCACTGAGCACAAAAGATGGTGCGGATTCACTGAGAATTTGCATATTGAAGTAGATAGAATCGCTGGCCCGGCACGAACCCTGACGTACCTGCGCCACAAAATAATCGTCAACATTGGTTTTGCGCGAGAGGTTGAGCAACTGATACGGCCAGGCCCAGGTTACTTTTTGTTGCCCGAAATGCCAACGCAAATCGCTGCAATTGTCGCAACCGGTATTGATATTTATCTTGTACTCAGAGCAGGTGGTATCTATCTCAAAGTTCAGATTTACCTTAATGCCTGATATAGCATCAATTTTATCAACTACTTGAACCATAGTGCTGTCGCAGTGGCGCAAGGCCAGCAGTTGTATGGTGTAGCTACCTGCGGCAGGTGCTTTATAAACCGCATTTCGTTTGTAGATGGAATCAAGGCGCGTACCGCTGCTTTTTATCACCCATTTGTAGTTGCTAAACTCGTAGTAGGCCGATTTGTTTCGGAGCAAAAGCGTATCGGGGCATTGGGCTGCCAGATCTATTGACAAATCCCTTGACGGTGAGTTGCCCCAAAAGCGAACGTACTGACCGTTTCCACCGGTGCCATTGCTGGCGGTAAAACCCATAAACACTTCCTTTTTTCCATTAAACACCTTTGAAACCACATCGTATTTAAAACTTACCCGCTGCTCGCAATTTACATACACATTGAAAGTGGTAATGCTGGGCAGCCACGAAATTCTGATACGGTGCCAGCCACAGTCTTCTACATTTCGCTTGTCGTTGTAAATACCCGTGGGTCCGAATAAAATATTGCCCTGATCGCCGTCTTTGTGAATGGCAATGTGGTCGTAGGTGGCATCTTTCGGTCCATCGTTTTCGGTGTCAAATTCAATGGCTATGGAGTTGTTTATTTCGTTTTGATAGCCCATATCGTTGGGGTCAAGGGCTATTTCGCCCAGCCCGCCAAAATCGTTTTGCAGCACAAAAGCAATGCCTTTGCCTCCTTTGTCGTTGCAGCCAAACTTAAGGTCAAAGCTTATGTCAAAAGGTTTGGAGAGGTCGGCCAGGGTAGAATCCCAAACCGAACCCACATTGCCCGCGGCTTTTGGGGTGAGCATATAGGTTGAATCCCCAATTTTTTTGGCGGATTTGTTCATTGAAAACTGGGCACGTACCAGTGCGGCTGACAGCAGAAACAGTAGGAAAAAGAGCAGCGACTTCATGGAGGTAATTGGTAAAAAGGATGCGCAAATTAAAACCTTGACATCAATTGCCCAACCATTGGCCCGCGGCTACAAAAGGTACAATGTAAATTTGTGCAATGATAGTTCTTACCGGAGCGGCGGGTTTTATAGGCAGCTGCCTTGCCAGCCATTTGTACCGACTTAGATATAAAGACCTGGTGTTGGTTGATGATTTTTCGCGCGAAGACAAGCAGGCCAATCTTGCCCAACTTGCTGGTTTGCAAAAAATTGACCGCAATGAATTCTTCAATTGGCTTGATGCAAGCTATATGGAGGTGGAAATGATAATTCACCTGGGGGCGCGCACCGATACCACCGAATTTGACTACCATATTTTTGAAAAGCTGAATATAAACTACAGCAAAACCATGTGGCAAAAATGCGTGGAATATGGCCTGCCGCTTATCTACGCTTCATCGGCAGCTACCTACGGCGGTGGCGAGCATGGCTACAGCGACAGCCACGCGCTGGTGGATGTTTTGCAACCACTGAACCCCTATGGCGAGAGTAAAAATGAATTTGACAAATGGGCGCTGGCGCAAGAGCAAAGCCCCTATTTTTGGGTTGGACTCAAGTTTTTTAATGTATATGGCCCCAACGAATACCACAAAGGCCGCATGGCTTCGGTGGTGTTGCATGCCTACAATCAGGTGCAGCAAAACGGCAAGGTAAAGCTCTTCCGCTCGCACCGACCCGATTTTGAAAACGGCAAACAGCTACGCGATTTTGTTTATGTGAAAGATGTAAATCAGGTAATCACCCATTTTTTGGAGCACCGGACCGAGGCCGCAAATGGCCTGTACAACCTGGGCACGGGCAAGGCACAAACTTTTCTCGATTTGGCCAACAGCTTGTTTGCCGCCCTGAAATTGGAACCGAAAATTGAGTTTGTAGATACGCCCGAAGATATTAGAGACAAGTACCAATACTTCACTGAAGCCAATATTGAAAAACTACGCAACAATGGCTACCACCAGCCTTTTATGAGTTTGGAAGAAGGGGTTGAAGATTATGTGACCCACTATTTGGAAGGGCATCGGTATTATTAAAAATCAAGCTGGAAATTATTAAACCCGTGTCTTTTAATTTAAGAATTAAACGCAGCTAAACTACTCCCCTTCAAGACCATCGGTGGCGGGTTTGCGCACCAATAGCTGCCCTTTGGGTATGTCGGTTAGTTTTCTTGATTCAACCACGGCAGGACGCTCTTTGAGCCAACGCTCGGTGAACGATTGTTTTTCGGTTTTTGGAAAGGCACGCAAACTGCCAAAACCCCTTCGGTAAAATGTTTTCATAAGCGAGAGCGGGCCAAAACTGCTTCGGTTCAATATTTTGCGGTTGAGCATAGCACCTTTCCAGGTACGCCAAAGGATGTCATTCTCCGATTTTTCCTTTTCGGCTTTGGCTTCCCTCAGGGCAATAATGATTTCATTTACCGGCAGGTCGAGCATACAATTTTTTGCGGCATAGCCATCCACACAAAAATCATCAGCTATTTTCTGGGGGTCATTTTCGCCCAAATGGCCATAATAGAGCTGTTCAAGCACTTTGTTTTGCGAATGACTGTCGCTAAGAAAACTCTGTGGGTGGGCTATTTCAAGCAAGTGGTTTTGCGGACTTTTTGCCAAAAGTGAAGAGCGACCGTTGTCAACCAAAATGAAATGCAGCTTGTGCTGTGTGGTGAGCGATACAATTTCAAAAGCCTCAGACAAGTTTTTTGAAACGATTGGCGCCATGGCATGCATGTCAACCACCCCCGGTAGCAGTTGGTCTATTGATGCCACCACTACCACCGTAGCGTTATTTGCTGCAAAATGCGTTGAAGTGCCCTTTCCATTAAAATAAGCCGAAGGCACATCAGCACTCATAAAGGTGAGGCCGGTTAGGTACAGGTAATTTCCCTCGGCTGAGTTGGTGATATTGAGTTTTGCCAGGTTTTGCAACCTTGTTTGCAACTGCAACTCATGTATGAGCGGCGAATTGTTCACCACCAAATCGCTCACCTGTGCCCCGTCTATTATTTTATTTACCTGCTGAAAAACCTCATTGGCATCTACACACCAATACAGCTTGCCTTTGCCCTTTAGGTAAGCGGTTTCAAATTCTACCAGGTAGTGGTCAAGTTGCTGTATGAGCTTTTGCCTGATGGTGGTAGCCCGTTGGCTCAGCGCCTTGTTGAACTGTGCTTGCGCTTGGGTATTTGTTGCTTCGTGATTCAATTAGGCACAGGCAATTTTATCTACTCTTTTTTGGTGACGTCCGCCTTCAAATTCGCTGCCGGTGTAAGCTTCCACTATAGCCTTGGCTTCGGCGGTACTGATAAAACGGGCGGGAAGGCAAATAATATTGGCATTGTTGTGCGCTTTGGCCAATTGGGCAATTTCGGGTGTCCAGCAAATGGCCGCTCTAATGCCCTGGTGCTTGTTGGCACTCATACAAACGCCGTTGGCCGAACCGCAAATGAGTATGCCAAAATCCACCTCCTTGCTTTCTACCGTAGTACTTACTTTATGCGCAAAGTCAGGGTAGTCAACCGATTCAGGACCATAGGTTCCGCAATCGACAAATTGAAACTGCTCTTTGAATGTTTCCTTAAGAAATTCCTTAAGTTCAAAACCGGCATGATCGCCACCTATGGCTACTTTCATCAGTTTATTTTTGGCAAAAATATAGGTTATTTACGGCAATATCAATCTATTGTATCCGCTCATTGGCTTCAGCTTTCAACTGCTTGCGTTCTATGCGGGCGGCTATTAGTATTGATGATTCGTAGAGGATGAAAAATGGTATAGACAGCATGATTTGGCTCAACACATCCGGCGGCGTAATGATGGCTGATACGATAAGTATAACCAACAAAGCGTGCTTGCGGTAGGTGCGCATGGTACCCGCAGTAATGAGCCCGGCTTTGGCCAAAAAATAAACTACTATGGGCAGTTCAAACACAAGCGAAGCAGCAAGGGTGACCATAGTAACAATTGAAATATAACTCTCGAGATCTATTTTGTTTTGCAGCTCTTCAATAAAAGTATAGTTGGCCAAAAACTGTACCGATATAGGCGCCAGCATATAATAACCCACCAACACACCGGCAAAAAACAAAAGGGAACCTGAAAAAATAATGCCCTGTAAATAGCGCCTTTCAGAAGGTTTAAGAGCGGGTTTTATAAACCGCCAAACTTCAAACAACAAATAGGGAAAGGCCAAAATGACACCGGCTACAATTGAAACCGTGAGGTGCTGTGTAAACTGCCCGAACATTTTGCGGTTGATCAACTCAAAGTTGAGACTCTCTATACAAAGCGCATCGGTGCCCACCGCCTGCGAAAGTTCGCAAAGCTTTCGGTAGGTCCAGAAGCTAAGTTGTGAGGGCCCCATAAGTATGGCTACCACTATTTTTCGGCCAATGAAAGCCAATATGGTGCCTATGGCAATGGCAATAAGGGAGCGTATGATGTGCCAACGCAACACTTCGATGTGGTCGAGAAACGACATTTCGGTAGTGTCCAGTGGTTCTTCTTCAAAAGGCTGGTCTAGCATGGGGCAAAATTACCTTGTATAGCATGAACTAAAATGCAACAGGCACCAACAAAAAAGAAGCCCCCGCCGGGGGGAGTGGCAGGGGCTTCGTGGAATATTTAACACAGGATTACTCAATTATTACGTGTACCCAAGCGTCTTTGTGGGCACCCGACTTCTCTTTTCGAAGTTCATTCAAAGTTTCGTTAAAATCTTTGGATTCATACGAATAAACATAAAACCATTTGCGGTAGTGGTTGTAAACAATACCTGCAGAATAGCCTTTGTCTTGCAAATCTTCGCGCATTTTAATGGCGTAGTCTTTACTTCTAAACGAACCTACAACTACGTAGTTGCCCGGAGCGGTATATCGTATGCCTTCGCCGGCAAGGTCGGTAGGTTTGTAGTCGGGGTAGTCGGCTCTGTTGCTGCCACCGGTATTGCCACCACTGTTGTTGCCACCACCAGTATTGCCGCCACCATTGCGTCCGCCTGTGGTATTGCCTCCGCCGTTGCGTCCACCTGTAGTACCGCCTTCTTCTTTGGTGCCATTGTCGTAGTACACGTAGTTGCCATTTTCATCTTTCACATACTTACCGTCAACGGTTTTTACCCTTCCGGTGTAGGTGCTCAGGTCATCTATTTTGTTTCCGTTTTCGTCGTAAAGCACCACATCAGGGTGTTTAGGATCTTCTACTTTTCGGGTAGCTTCCTTGTCGTAGAAAACAGGCCCATCGTACTTTTCATAAGGCGAAATGGCTGTGCCGTCTTCCTTGTATCCGAAAAGTCCTTCAGGATCACCCGGATTGATAATGGGTTTGCTGTTTCCTGTGAGGGTGAGTTCATTGCCACGGTAGTCAACCGAGCCTGAGCCCACTTTCATTTCGTCAAGAATTTCTTCCATTTTCTTTTGCAACGAATCGCGAACCATTTGGTTTTCAAGTTCTTTTATCCGCTCCTCGTGGTCGTCAATGGTGGTTTGTTGTTCTTTGTTTTCCTTTTTCAGTTGGTTTATCTGCATTTGCAGTTTCTCCAGGGTTATGGTGTCTTTTGTGGGGTCAACCGGAGGTTTGGCCGGTGTAGGCTCACTTCTGCCAAATCGCACTTTCACATTTATTTCATGTGTGGCGCCTAAGTATTGGTTCAGGTTGGCGTTTATCATGTTCATGTCGTACGAGTAGCCAATGTTCAACCTGTCGTGCAGGTTTACCCCCGCACCAAAGGTTAGCGCGCCTTGGTAGCGGTATCCAACTGCCGCCCAAACTTTCTTATCGTAGTTTACCACCACGCTTCCGTCAAACAAGGGATTTACCGCTGGTTGGTAACGCACCAACACCAATGGCTTCACACTTATTTTATCAAACTCAAACTTGTATGAGGCCGAACCCACATAGTGGCGGTAATTGAAGTAAAGCAGGTCTTTTTTGTTGGTGGTAAAGTCAAAATTATTGGCCAACAAATGCGGTACTGCCATGCCTACCTGCAAGCCTTGCCACACGTAGGTAAAACCAAAACTCGCATCGAAAGTGGTCACCTTATCAGTAATGGCTTGCAAAAACCTCGGATCGTTGAGTAGTGAAATATCCTGGTTCCAATCGTAGTTGGTGCTGAGGATACCTGCCGACAAACCGAGCAACAACCTATGTTCTGTATTCAAATCAACTTGATATGAATAAGCCATGGAGGCTCCCTTTCGGTCAAAAATGCCAAACTTGTCGCTCAGCAGGGTTACACCCAATCCAACTTTATCAACCTTAAGCGGGGTCTGGTACACAAGGCCTTGTGTAGAAAGCGCGTCGTTGCTATTGACCCATTGCTTGCGGTGAAACAAGCTGAGGGTTGAGTAATCGCTGGTAAGAATTTGCGATGGATTATACAAAAACTCGTTGTTGTAGTATTGGGTGAACAACGGAATTTGCTGTGCTTGGGCAGAAACAAAGGTGATAGCTGCCAGTATGATGATGATTGACTTTTTCATTTCATTCAATTTTTTAAGGTTGGCCATTATCGTACAATGTTTACTGTTCCTGTATATACTCGTCCATTGGCGCATTTAATTACGTAGTTGTAGGCGCCGGTTGGCAAATCGCTTTTGGCGGTACCACCCCAGTTGTTTTTGTAACCGGTGGAATGATACACAATTTGCTGCCATCGGTTGATTACCGTTACCTCGCAGTCGGGGTAGGTTTCAATGTTCTTAATTATCCAAACATCATTTACACCATCGCCATTCGGTGTAAAGATTCGTGCAGGCTCCAGCAAGTAGTCCTCTTTCACAAACACATTCACATCGGCGGTGTCTTTACAACCATTGTCGTCTTCTACTACCAAGGTATAAAGTTGGTCTTGAGGCGGTGTGGCTATCGGATTTTGCAAGAGCGAGTCGCTAAGCGTGCTACCCGGGCTCCACACATAGTAGGTGCCGCCCGAACCGTTCAGTTCGGTACTGTATCCTTTGCTTATCACTACATCGCTGCCCGCATCGGCGGTTGGTCTTGTCCATATAGTTACCAATTCCTTGCCTTTGCCAACGCAGCCAAAACCGCTGGTTATCGTCACTTCGTAAACACCGCCTTTGTTGGCAACTACAGTAGCATTTTGCTCGCCGTTTGACCAATTGTATGTGTATCCGTTGCTATCCACCACGCTCAGTGTCACTGAGTCGCCTTCGCAAAACTGGAACCTGCCTATACTGCTGGTTATGGTAGCATCCGGTATTTCGTGAATGACGATTTGACTTGGCCCGGCAGTATCGGTACAGCCTGTAGTGCTTATTCCAATCACGCTCACATCATACCTTCCAGCAAAGGCGTAGGCATGAAGCGGCTCGCGCAGGGTTGATTTCTCATTGTCGCCAAAATCCCATACAAAGCTCAACTGACCTTTGTCAACCGTACTTTGGTTTCTAAACTGTACGCCAAAGCTTTCGCAGGTATCGTTAAAGGTGAATTTAACATCGGGTTTGGGCAATATTTCCAATTTGTCGGTGGCAGTTGACACACAACCACTGTCTGACTCAACCTGCATTTCTATTTGGTAAACACCGGCTTGCAGGTAGTTGTGCTGCACATTTTTAAGACCGCTTTGCGATGATGCGTCACCGTAGTTCCACATCCAATTTACCAATTTGCCTGAGGCAATAGTTGATATGTCGGCAAAGTTTGCGGTTTCGTAAATACATATTTCTGATACCTCAGCTGTGGTACTGCCAAACATTTTAAAGTCGGCCACCGGTGTGGGCCACACATTGTGGGTGCGGCTTGCCGAGTCGGTACAGCCATTGTTGGTTACCACCATCAATTGGGTAGTGTATTTACCAAATTTCTCATACTGGTGCTTTATTGCTCTTGTTGCTGCGGTAAATCCATCGGCAAAATCCCAGTAATAATTTACAGTAGCTGATTTTGGTACTATGGTCTTGTTCTTAAACTCGGTGAGTGTACCCACGCAATTGCTTTGTACTTGGTATTTGGCAATAGGTTGCGGATATACTTCTACTTGTTTTGAAACAGAGTCGATACAACCAAGGCCTGTAGTTCCTATCAGGGTTACATTATACACCCCGAAGGTGTCGTAAAGGTGGCTGGCGGTATAGCCTGTCATGGTTTTGCTATCGCCAAATTTCCAGGTGTAGGTAGCCGTTCCGCCGGAAAGGAATGAGTTGTTGCTAAAATGAACTGTGTCGTTATCACACACATTGTTGGCATTGAACGTCATATCAACACGCGGATAAATGGTTACCGATTTAGGACCTTGGGTTTCTTTACAACCATTGGCTGTAGTAGCAGTAAGGGTTATGTTGTAAGTACCGGGCTTCAGGTAGGTATGAACCGGAGTTTCGGTAGTTGATCCAAATCCATCGCCAAAGGCCCAAATGTATTGTGTGCCTGTAGTTACCACGGTTTTGTTCACAAAACTCACTTCGTCACCATCGCATTGGTTGTTGTAGGTAAAGTCGGGTTGTGGCATGGCATATATTACCAGCGCCTGACTCACTGAATCTTCGCAACCTTTGTCTGATGTAACAATGAGTTTGGTGCTGAAACTTCCCGCATTTGCATATTTATGTCGTGGATTGCTTCGAGTGCCGGTGGTGCCGTCTCCAAATTTCCAAAGGCTTTTAAAGGTACCTGCCGATACACTGCTTTGGTTGATAAAGGTAGCCGAGTCAACCAAGCAAACGTTGTTTACACGATAACTTACCGTTGGATTGGGCCAAACAGTAACCGGTGCTGAGCCCGAATCGATACAGTTGTTTCCGCTTTTTACCACCAATACTACGGTGTAAGTTCCTGATGCACTGTAAACGTGGGCCGGTGCTTTTCTCAAGCTAGTGTCGCCATCGCCAAATTTCCATTGGTAGCTCAGCGATGAGCCATCAGTGCTTTTTGATGAGTTGATGAAAGTAGTGGCAAAACCATCACAAACCTTGCTCGATGAGAAGTTGATTTGCGGATTGCCATATACGGCCACTGATTTTACCAAACTGTCAGAACATCCTTCGGCAGAGGTAACAAGCAGTCTCACGCTGAAATTGCCCGAGCTATTGAATCGGGTTTGCGGGTTGCGACTTGTTGATGTAGCACCATTGCCAAAGTTCCAATCATAGCTGAGTTTTGAACCGGTTGGGCTGCTGCTCTTATCGGTAAAGCTCACCAACTCGCCTTCGCATGCCGAAACCGCGGTAAAGTTGGGGCTTGGCAATGCGTAGGTATTTACCTTTTGCACTATGGTGTCTTTACAACCTTGGTTGCTGGTGCTTATCAATTGCACATTGTAGCCACCTGATTTGCTGTAAATATTAAAAGGCGATTTGTCGGTTGATGTGTTTCCATCGCCAAACGACCACTCGTGGGTAAGGCTTCCGGTACTTATTTTAGAAGTGTTGGTAAACCACACCGAATCGCCCAAACAAGCATTCTGGAAAGTAAACCCTGCAGTAGGCAACATAAATATGTTGGTTGAATAGCTCACTGAATCGCTACAACCTTGCGATGAGGTCACTTTAAGCTGAATGGTATATCCGCCACTCGATAAGTAGGTGTATTCAGGGTTGGCGTTGGTAGATGTGCCGCTTCCATCACCAAAGTTCCAGTCGTAGTTGAGTGTAGCTGAACCTTGGATTTTTGATTTGTTTTTGAACTCGCTTATAGAACCCAAACAAACACTTCCCACGCTGAAGTCAGCTTTTGGTTGGTGGTATATTTCGGTGCTTTTGGTTACGGTATCTCTACAGCCGTTTTGTGTTTCCACTATCAGCGATACGCTGTAGGTACCCGATTTAGAGTATATGTAAATGTCGTTTCGTTTGTTTGATGAACCGCCATCACCAAAATTCCAGAAGTATTTGGTAATAGAGTCCTGCACCACTGTAGATGAGTCGAACAGTAGTGTGGCCTGCCCCTCGCAGTTGTCGAATACACTGAAATCGGCAGTTGGTTTTGGCTGCACATTTATGGTAATGGTAGCATCGGTGGTGGTGTTGCAAGTACCTTCTCTACGCACATAGAATGTGGTTGTATCGGTTGGATACACATAGAATGGTCCGCCTCCGGTGCCAAAGTGTATGCCTGTGCCATTGGGTCCGGTGTACCATTCCATTGAAGAACCATCGCCTGCAATACCGCCCGAAGCGCTAAGAGCAGTACCGAGGCCTTCGCAGAATGATGAATCTGACGCAATAGGTGTTGGACTTGTCGATTTCCAAAGCACATCTAGCATGGCGGCATTTGAAATGGCGTCAGGACAGTGTGGTCCGCTTATTACACAACGGTAATAGAAACTGTCAATAGCCGGTACAATGTCGGTTATTTTCAAAGTGGAAGTGGTGGCTCCACTGTATTTACCGGTATTGCTCACATCGGCAAATCCGGTTCCATCATCCACTTGCCATTGGTAGCTTATTGAAGTACCTGTGGCACCCACGGTGAAAGTCACATCAGAGTTTTCGCACTTGCTTACGTCGGTTGGGTCTGAGGTTACAGTTGGCGTAGCATCTACCGTAAGTTGTGCCGCTTTTGTGGTATCGGCCGGACTGCAAGTACCTTTTACCACACATCGGTACAAGTGGCTGTTCATGCCCACGGTACCGCCGGTAATGGAAAGTGTATTTGTTGTGGCACCGCCAAAAATGCTGCTGTTGCTTATGTCAGCATATCCGCTGCCGGCATTTTCCTGCCATTGGTAGTTTACACCCGCTCCTGTTCCCGATGCGGCAAATGAAGTATTGTCGCCTTCGCAAATGGTAGAAGCACTTGGGTTTGATGTGGCCTTTGGCTGAGCCAAAATTGACAAAGTAGCCGAACCTGAAGTTGCCGCGTTGCAGCTTGAGTTGTCAACCACGCAGCGGTATTTATTGCCGTCATAAGAGGCGGGTACACTACTTAGTTTAAGGGTTGCAGTAGTTGTATTGCTGTACACACCGCCGTTTGCAATATTGGTATAGCCGCTGCCTGCATCAACCTGCCATTGGTAGGTGAGTGCCGAGCCAGTGGCTACTACATTAAATGAAGTGTCGGTAGATGAGCATATAGATGCACTAACCGGGTTTGTGGTAACGCTTGGTGGAGTTTGTACCGTAAGTGTTGCCGTGGTAGATGTTTTGGCCGGAGTACAATCGCCTGAAACGATTACGCGGTATTTGTTGCCATCCATGCCACTTGTAACATTGGTTATTGAAAGGCTGGCAGTGGTAGCACCGCTATACACGCTGTTGTTGCTGATATTGGCAAAGCCTGAACCGGCATCCAATTGCCATTGGTAGGTTATTCCCGCACCCGAAGCTGTCACGCTAAATGTCGGATCGTCATTCACACAAACGGTAACGCTACCCGGATTTGAACTGATGGCCGGAAGTGCCTTAACGCTGAGTGTGGCACTGTTTGATGTAGCTGCGTTGCAAGTTGCATTGTCAACTATGCAGCGGTAGCTGTAGCCATTCATAGTGGTTGAAACAGCAGACAAACTCAAAGAAGATGTTTGTGCTCCGCTGTAAATTCCGGTATTTGAAATATTGGCAAAACCACTGCCTTTGTTTTCCTGCCATTGGTAGCTAAGCGAAGAACCGCCCGCTGCCACAGTGAAAGAAGCACCTGAGGCATCGCATACGGTAGTATTGCCCGGCTGCGTGCTTATTGATGGTTTTACTTGTACGGTCAATGTTGCTTCGCCTGAAATGTCGGGGCTACATTGGCTATTGTCTGCCAGGCAACGGTATTTGTATCCATTCATGGTGGCGGTGGCTGCGCTTATGCTCAATGAGGCGGTAGTAACACCGCTGTAGGTGCTTCCGTTGCTCAGGTTTACATAACCTGCACCTGCATTAACCTGCCATTGGTAGGTAAGCGCGGTGCCTGTGGCCGTGATACTGAAGGCCGAATTGTTGCCCTCACATATAGTAGAATCGCTTGGGTTTGAGGTAACCTGCGGACTTGTTTGAACGCTGAGTTTGGCACTGCCTGAGGTAGCACCTGAACAAGTACTGTTGCTAACCAAACATCGGTAGGTGTAGCCATTCATAGTGGTGCCCGCATTGCTCACCGATAAGCCGTTGGTGGTGGCACCTGCGTAGGTTGTACCATTGGAAATATTGGTAAAACCGCTTCCTGTGTTTACTTGCCATTGATAGCTTAGCGCTGAACCACTGGCAGCAATTGTGAATGAAGTATTGCTTTTCTCGCAGATGGTTACATCGCTTGGGTTGGTGTTAACCGATGGGGCTGTTTGCACGGTAAGTGTAGCCTCACCCGATAAATCACCTGTACAAGTGCTGTTGCCTACCACGCATCGGTATTTGTAGCCGTTCATTGTAGTTGCAGCTGCGGTAATTGACAAACTGGTGGTGGTTGTTCCGCCGTAAACTGCGCCATTGCTCAGGTTGGCATAGCCACTTCCTTTATTTTCCTGCCATTGGTAGGTAAGTCCTGTGCCTGTGGCGGTAATGCTGAATGTGGCATTGTTTCCACCACATATTGTTGAATCTGTAGGATCAGCAGTAATATTTGGTGCTTTTTGCACGGTGAGTTTTGCTGCATTTGACATATCAGGTGAGCAAGTGCTGTTGCTCACTACACATCGGTAGGTGTAGCCACTCATGCCAATGGTGCTGTTGCTAAGGCTCAAGGTAGCCGAAGTTGCCCCGCTGTATATGCCGGTATTACTCAAATCGGCATAACCGCTTCCTTGGTCTTCTTGCCATTGGTAGCTCAGGCTGCTTCCGGTAGCGGTTACTGAAAAGCTTGTGTTGCTTCCTTCGCAAACCGTTACATCGTTTGGATTAGCCGATACAGACGGAGCAGTTTGAACAGTAAATGTGGTCGATGATGAAATATCGGCTGTACAAGAACTGTTGTCTGCAACACATCGGTAGGTATAGCCATTCATTGCTGAAGTTGCCGCGGTAATGGACAACTTAGCAGTAGCGGCGCCGCTGTAAACACCGGTGTTGCTCAAGTTGGCGAAACCACTTCCTTTATTTTCCTGCCATTGGTAAGTAAGACTTGTACCTGTGGCGGTTATTTCAAAACTTGCATTGTTGCCTGCGCAAATGGTTGAGTCAGTTGGATTGGCTGTTACGGCAGGGCTTTGTTGCACGTTCAATTTTCCATCGGCTGAAATATCGGCTGTACAAGTGCTGTTGGCCACTACGCAACGGTAAGTGTAGCCACTCATTCCTGTGCTAACTGAACTCAAACCGAGGCTGGCGGTGGTGGTTCCGCTGTAAATGCCGGTATTGCTCAAGTTGGCATAGCCGCTTCCTTGGTCTTCCTGCCATTGGTAGGTAAGGCTGCTTCCAGTAGCGGTTACACTGAATCCGGTGCTGCTGCTTGCACATGCGGTTACATCGCTTGGGTCAACGGTTACCGAAGGCGCGGTTTGAACCGTAAGAACTGCCTGAACCGAAATATCGTCTGAGCAAACACTGTTGCCCGCTACGCAGCGGTATTGGTATCCGCTCATGCTCGCTGTGGCCGCAGTTATGTTGAGTGTGGTAGTGGTGGTATTGCTATACACTCCGCCATCACTCATGTTGGTAAATCCGCTTCCTTTGTCTTCTTGCCATTGGTAGGTGAGGGCATCGCCTGTAGCCGCTATGGTAAATGAAGCATTGTTGCCGGCACATATAGTTGAGTCGGTAGGATCTTGTGTAATATTGGGTGGGCTCAGTACAAATAAGGTATCATTGGTTCCGGTAGCCGAAGGATTACAAGTACCTGACACCACACAGCGGTAGAAATAGCTGTCCATGGTTTTGGTAACATTGGTAATTGACAAACTATTTGAAGTAGCACCACTGTATTTGCCGCCATTGCTCACAGCGGTATATCCTGTTCCTTTATTTTCTTGCCATTGGTAAGTGAGTCCTGCACCGCTTGCCGCAATGGTAAATGTTGCATTGCCGGCGACGCATTTGGTTGTATTGCCGCTGTTTGAAGTAACTGTCGGAGCTACGTTTACAGCAAGGTTGGCCGATGAGGAGGTGGTACTGCCACAACCCGTATTGCTTACTACACATCGGTAGTCGTACCCATTCATGGCACTTGAAACGGAGGAAATTCCCAGATTGGCTGTGGTGGTTCCACTGTAGATTACACCGTTTGAAAGGTTGGCAAATCCACTTCCTTTATCTTCCTGCCATTGGTAATTCAGGTTGGTACCCACACCCGCTGTTACTGTAAAATTGGCTGCATCAGAGGCGCATTTGGTCAAGTCACCAGGATTGGCAGTCACTACCGGAGCAACATCCACATTAAGGGTAGCCACATTGCTGTTGATATCGCTTCCGCAGGTGCTCGATACATGACAACGGTATTTATAGCCATCCATTGACGCTGTGGCGCTGGTGAGTACGAGTCTTTTGGTAGCAACACCGCTATAGGTAGCGCTTGCCGTAATATCGGCGTATCCACTTCCTTTATCTACCTGCCATCTGTAGCTTATGGTGCCACCTGATGCCACTACTGAGAATGCGGTATCGTTGCCTGAACAAATTGTTCTTGATACGGGATGGCTGCTAATGGTTACTGAACTGATCACTGTGAGTAATGCATCAGAGGAGGTAACTGATGGGCTGCATGTTCCGGCAATCACCACCCGGTATTTATTGCCATCAAAGCCTGTATTGATGCTTGCTATACTTAAGGTTGCCGAAGTGGCACCACTATATTTTCCGCCGTTTGAAATATTGGCAAATCCTGAGCCTGTATTTTCTTGCCATTGGTAAGTAAGGCCGGAACCTGATGCGGTAACACTGAATTGCACATTGTCTCCATCGCAAGGCGAAATGCTCAATGGACTTGAGCTTATGGAAGGTGCGGTATTAACGGTAAGTGTGGCCGCAGATGAAGTTGCTGAGGGGCAAGTACCACTCATTACAACACAACGGTATTTATAACCATTCATAGAGGCCGTAGCGTTGGTTATAGACAAGGTGGCCGTTGTGGCATTTGAATAAACACCTGTATTGCTTACGTTGCTGTAACCGCTTCCTGCATCAACCTGCCATTGGTAGGTGAGTGCCGTACCACTTGCTGATACACTGAAAGTAGGATCATCATTAACACAAACCGTGGTGCTTGATGGGCCGGTTGAAATAGACGGCGAACCGCTGTTGGTGATGGTAGCTGTTGAAGAATTGGTGCTTCCACAGCCGGTATTTGTAGCCACCACGCGGTATTTGTAACCATCAAGACCCGCTCCTGCCGAAGTTATTTTTAAGGTGTTGGTTGCGACACCGGTATAAGTAGCGCTATTGCTTAAGTTGGCAAATCCACTTCCCTGATCTTCCTGCCATTGGTAGCTCAAGCTGCTTCCTGTTGCGGCGGTCACAAAGGTGATGTCGTCGCCGGTGCAATAGTTGGTGCTCGATGGGTTGGTTGTGAAAGTAGGAGCGCTCTGTACGGTAAGGGTAGCCTGACTTGAAGTAGCCGATGGGGTACAGCTACCTGAAACCACGCAACGGTATTTGCCGCCATCCATTCCGGTGGTGGCACTGCTTATACTTAAAGTAGCCGTAGTGGCACCGCTGTACGAACCGCCATTGCTGATGTTGCTAAAACCACCACCATTGTCTAATTGCCAACGGTAGCTGAGCGAGGCACCGCTGGCTGTAACTCCAAAAGTGGTATTGCCACCGCTACATATTGTTTTGTTTCCCGGATTGGCAGAGATTGAAGGAGCTTGATTTACTGTAAGTGTAGCCGAAGAACTTGTAGCTGATGGCGAACAAGTTCCACTCACTACGCAGCGGTATTTATAACCGTTCATTCCGGCAGTTGCCGCAGTAAGCGTAAGTGTGGCGGTAGTTGTATTACCATAAACACCTGCATTCGACAAATTGCTGAATCCGCTTCCTTGATCTTCTTGCCATTGGTAGGTAAGGGTGGCACCGGTAGCTGAAACGCTGAAGCTGGTGTTTGAACCTACGCATATTGTTTTGTTGCTTGGGTTGCTTGAAATAGAAGGTGCCGATTGTACTGTGAATTTGGCAACAGTAGAAGTGTCGGCGGTACAAGCTGAATTGTCAACTACACAACGGTAAGTATAGCCATTCATTCCGGTAGTTGCTCCGGTAATTGACATGGCTGAGGTGGTGGTGTTGCTGTAAACACCCGAGTTTGAAAGATTGGCAAATCCACCTCCGGTATTTTCCTGCCATTGGTAAGAAAGGCTGGTACCGGTAGCGGATACTGAAAAACCAGAATTGCCACTTGCGCAAACTGTGGCATCCGATGGATCGACACTGATAACCGGAGCAGTTTGCACGGTAAGGGTAGCCGCACTTGAAGTAGCTGCCGGCGAGCAAGTGCCACTCACAACACAGCGGTAGGTGTAGCCCGACATAGTTGAAGTGAGGCTGCTTATGGTAAGTGATGCAGTAGTTGCGCCGCTGTATCCGCTTCCGTTGCTTAGATTATTATATCCACTACCTTTATCTTCCTGCCATTGGTACGATATACCGGTGCCGCTGGCAGTAACCTTAAATTGTACACTGCCTCCCACACATTTGGTCATGCTGGTTGGGTTGGCCGATATTGAAGGTTTTAAGTTGGTGGTAAGTGTTACTGTATTACTGGTGGCAGCGCTGCATTGAGTATTGCTCACTATTACTCTATAGTCATTGCCGTTCATAGATTTTGGTGCAGCCGTGAGACTCAGGCTCGAAGTGGTTGCTCCGCTATAAACACCACCATTCGAAACGTTTGAAAACCCGCTTCCGCTGTCTTCCTGCCATTGGTATGATATGCTGGTTCCACTGGCGGTAACACTAAAAGATGTGTTCGCATCTTCGCATATAGTGCTGTTGCTGGGTTGCGAAGAAATGGAAGGAGCCGCTTGTACGGTAATTTTTGCAGCTGTTGAAGTGGCACTTGGCGAGCAGGTTCCGCTCACTACGCAACGGTAGTT
>WGNN01000154.1 GCA_016124515.1 bacterium | reverse complement strand
GATTTTGCAGGCAAAGTAGTGGTAATAGATTTTTGGGGAACCTGGTGCGGCCCTTGTAAACGCGAACTGCCCTACTCGCGACAAATTGAAGAATTTTACCGCGATAGAGAGGATGTGGTTTTTGTATTTGTGGCACTGGAACGCGGCTCGCGCGACTATTGGAAGGAATTTGTAACAAGCAACAACCTGCCCGGCATACACCTTTATTCATCAAACAGCGACAAAAGCCTGATGCCGTACAAAATAACGTCGGTACCGCGCTATGTGATTGTTGACAAAGAAGGCCGTATTTATGATGCATTTGCCTCGCGACCCAGCCAAAATATGAAACAGCAAATAGCCAAAGTACTCGAAGACTAATCCGGTGTATTGAATTTTCGCAGAATTCTAATAAACTCAGGTCGGCGCCTTGCCGAAATCTGAACCGCAGCACCCGATTTGAGCCGAGCAAAACCATTGCGCCCCTGCGATACAAAGCGCACCACATGACTTAGATTGAGCAAAAACTTGGCATGCGACCTGTAAAAACCCTTGTCAACCAGCAACTCTTCAAAGTAGTTGAGCGATTGCGGCACCAAGTGGTTGTTTGCTTCAAAATGCGCAAAAGTGTTACCTCCGTTTGATGAAAAATAGGCAATGGTGTCAAGGTCAAACACCAAAATTTCATCATTAATGGTAAGCGATATTTTGTTGAGTGGTGCATGAAAATTGTCTTCAAGCACCTCAATTTGCTGGGTTTGTATGCTTTTGCGCTGTTGCTTAAACCGGGCCACACTATCCATCAGGGCGGCAATTTCAATGGGTTTTAAGAGGTAATGTATGGCCGCAAACTCAAAAGCCTTGGCAGCATAGGTACTGTAGGCTGTGGTAAAAACCACTCCAAAGTTTCGCTCGGGCAGGTTTTTGAGCACATCAAAGCCAAAGCCATCCGACATGTCAACATCCAAAAACACCAAATCGGGTTTCAGACTGCTTATTACCTGCACACCGCTCGCTACCGAACGGCCAATACCTGCCACCTCCACTTCCGGGCAGTATTCACCCAAAAGCGAAATAAGTGTGTCGCGTGCGCCTACTTCGTCATCAACAATTACAGCGCGTATTTTATCACCATCACTCATCGTACATTCATTTTACCCTTCTTTACCTATCTGCTTTGTCCTTCTATCAATAATAGCATGCAAATTTTATTGCAAACCTTTAAATATCCGTCAATCGCTTATAAAACAAATGTTGCTACTTATATATTGTGCGGTTTAATGTGGATAAGTGAATTTGTCTTTTCAAAAAAAAACTGACACACCTATGGGTGATTCTGTCACGACTACGAACTTTCGCTTTAGCCATTTTAGCAAAAGTTTTAACATTGAATTCGCAAACCGACATCAAAAGCCTGGGAAAATTTGCTTACGAGAGAACTTGAAATTCCTGCACATGTGCAGGAATTTCTATTTTAAGCCCCATAGTTTGAAAAGCTGGTTGATAAACACATTCTCTTCTTTGCTCACTTTGTGGTCTGCTACAATAATTTTTTTGGCATACTCAATAAAGGTGTTTCTATCGTGTGGCAGCGAGTGTTCATAAAATTCGCGTGCGGCACCTTCAAATATTTCCAAGCGCTGGTTGCGGTCGTGTTGTTTGAAAAAATCGTACGATGCTTCTTTGAAATGCGCTATCAACTGCTCATCAGAAAGCTCCATAAACAAATGGTTTTCCTCATCGGTGCCCACGTAGGGTTGGTGCATTTCTTTCAGGTATTGCACTATCACATCGCCTTCCTGTGTGAGAAAATCGCCATCAACCACCGATAGAATCATCATCATATTATAGGCTGCTTCGTATTTATTCATCTTTATATTTTAATGGTAAAAGTACATTGAATTGAATACTTTTGACCAATACAGCTGTCAATTATGGAAGAAATAAAGTACCTGATTTTATTCATCTACTTCGCCATTTTGTTTGTTATTGGTATCGCAGCCTCGCGCAGGGTAAGCGGTATGAAAGACTTTTTTGTAGGTGGCAAAAACCTGGGCTACTGGTCTATAGCCTTCTCTTCACGCGCCACCGGCGAGTCATCGTGGTTGCTGCTGGGCCTTACCGGTATGGGTGCCTTATTTGGCCTAAGTGCCTTTTGGGTGCTGCTGGGCGAGGTGCTGGGTGTGGCCGTTTGCTGGTGGGTAATGGCCAAGCCCTTTAAACGAATGACCGATGCTTTTGACTCCATGACCATTCCCGACTTTTTGGTGAGCCGGTTCAAACCCAAAACCCATTTGCTGCGCACGGTGGCCGCTGCCACTCTTTCCATATTTGTAATCATTTACGTGAGTGCCCAAATTGATGCTACAGGCAAGGCTTTCAACTCATTTCTTGAGTGGAACTACTTTACCGGCGCCTTGGTAGGCTGTGGCGTAGTGTTGCTCTACAGCTTTATAGGCGGCTTTGTAGCGGTGGTCTGGTCCGACTTTTTCCAAGGCCTTCTCATGTTTTTGGGTTTGGTGACCCTACCCGTTGTGGGCCTGTTTAGTATAGATGGCAACCTGTTTGAAGGCTTGCGCAACATTGACCCCGATTTGCTGAATATATGGGGAAGCGGTGGTGCCAACTGGGCAAATATTCTGGCTGCCGGCGGATTCTTGTTCATTGGCCTGGGGTTCTTGGGTTCACCGCAGATTTTTGTGCGTTTTATGTCAATAAGAAGTGAAGCCGAAATTGATAAAGGCCGCTGGGTGGCACTTACCTTTACGCTGCTTGCCGACTCAGGCGCCATACTCATTGGCATGATTGCCCGCTACTTATATACCAATGCCAATACCGATGTAATTGAAGTGCTGGGCACCAAAGCCGAAGATTCGCTGAGCCTTGTGGTTAATGAGTTTATGCCCATTACCGTTGTGGCCATCTACATGGCGGTGGTTTTGTCGGCCATTATGTCCACCATCGATTCGTTACTTGTGGTGGCTGCAAGCGCTATTACCCGCGATTTTTACCAGCAGATTTACCATCCGAACCTCGACGAAAAAAAGCTGGGCATGCTGTCGCGAATAATCACTGTGGCTATGGCATTGGCCGCCCTGCTTATTGCCTTTGGTGTGAAAGAAGTATATGAAGACCGCTCAGTGTTTTGGTACGTAATTTTTGGCTGGAGCGGTATTGCCGCCACTTTTTGCCCTGTTACTATTTTGGCTATTTTCTGGCCCGCCTACAACCTGCGCGGCGCTCTTGCCAGTATGATTACCGGTTTTTTCAGCGTACCGTTTTTTCAATTTGTGGTAACAGCAACCGAAACCGGAAGTTTCATAATAGGTAAACTTGATGTGCTGCTTCCCTCCTTTTTGTTGTCAATGTTGGCGGGTTATATTTTCACCAAGCTATCAGCGGCACAGCAGCTTAAAACTGAAGCGAAGTAATGGGAACGTTGTAGTGGTCTTGCTCCAGACTTTGTTCTATTTTTTCCAGATGACTTTCTATCATCCGCAAATCGTCGGGTTTTTCCAGCACCAAATCGTTGAAGCCGGTGCGGTCAAGGCGGTGCAGCACCGTGGTAAAGGTGAGCTGATCTACTGACAAGGCGGGCTGAAAAACCTTTTTCTTGGATCCATTTTCTTTGACCACAGTTGAAATAAGCCCTGCATTCAACAAATTGGCAATGGCCTTTTCAATAAAATTGACCGGATAATTGAGTTCTTCGGCCAGCTCATTAAGGCTTTGTGCTGTGGCACCTTTTTTAAAGTTGTCGGCAATTTTTCGCAATACCTGCATGCTGATGATTTTGGTGGCCCTGTGGCTCAGTTTTTTACTTTGGCGGGCGTGCAACAACCTGCTCGAATATTGCGCCGCATACGATATTTCCGCGCCGAAAAGTATAATAAGCCAGCTTATTTGCATCCAAATTAAAAATAATGGCAAGGCGGCGAAACTACCGTAAATGGCATTGTAGCGCGACATGGCCAACTGAAAATAAACATAGCCATTTTGCAAAAAAGCGAAGGCGGAACCCGCAATAATACCTCCCGCAAGGGCCGGCAAAAACTTCACATTTTTATTAGGAATAACCATATACAAAAAAGTGAAAAGTATCCACACCAGCACGTAGGGCGCCAATTGCATCAAACTCAGTATAAAGGTGCTGGTAACTTCCAGCAAATAACTTCCGCTGTCGAGCGAATTGATTTCAGTATTGATGAAAACGGTAACACTACCGCTTAGCAGGATAAAAATAGGCCCCAGCAGCATCAGGGTAAGGTAGTCGGTAAACTTGCGGATAAAACTACGCGACTTGCGCAAGTTCCAAATGGCATTGAAGGCATTCTCAATATGGTTGAGTAGTTTGATAACCGACCACAACAAAAAAAGGATGGATATACCTGCCACTAAACCCCCACTCACATTATTGAGGCTGGTACGCGAAAATTCAATGATTCGGTTCATTACCTCTTCTTGCCCGGCAAAGGATTCGCGAATTTGCGCCTCGAGTTTGTCTTCAAAACCAAAGCCCTGCGCTATGCCAAAAGCCACGGCAAATACCGGCACTATAGAAAGCACCGCATAAAAGGTTAGTGCCGACGCCTTTAGCGAGTTTTTGTTGTCAATAAATCCACGGGTAGCAATAAGCAGGGTGCGCATAGCACTTACAGCGGCTTTCTTCAAACGCTTTTCCTGCGGCTGTGGTTTCCACAAATCCACCGTAAAATAGTGCCTGATGGCATTGATTTTTGTTGCTAACACTTTGGTTGTTTTATGCCTGCCAAGTTATTCATTTCTTTTAAATGCATCCTTTTTTTACGATGTACCGTATGGCTGAAAAAAAGCAAGGCTGCAATTTGGGGAAAATGCAGCCTTGCTGTTGAAACGGTTTATTTAAAAGGTTGTGTTGTCGGTATTATTTTATCAAACTCAGGTTGCCTTGGTAGGTTACAAACTTGCCCGATTTGTCTCTGAACTGTATGCTATACACGTAGGTTTCCATGGGGCAGTCCACACCTTTAAAAGTGCCATCCCAGCCTTCGTTTATATCGTTTGAGTCGTAAACTATTTCGCCCCAGCGGTTTATTATGGTCATTCTGAATTTATCAAACTGTGGAGTGCTTCCGTTTTCGGCACCTGAACCTGTTACCAAATACACGTCGTTTGTACCATCGTTGTTGGGCGAAAATGCATTCGGTATAAATATGTGCAAGTCGGGTATTTCGCGCATTTCGTTGCTGTACGAAACATGGGCGCCATACACGGCCATTATGCGGTACCTGAAAATCTCATCTTCGTTGGTAAATATTTCGCCATCGGTATAGCTATTGGTGTTTTTGCCGCTGTAGATGGTTTCAAAATCGCTGCTTTCGGTGGCACGTTGCAGGTAATATACCGTTTGATCGGCGGGCCAGTCTTCAAAGCTGTTCCACTCAATATCAATATTTTGCTCGTTGCGGGTAATGCCTATTACTATGTTGTTGCCCGTGCTGCTGCTGCCTGCTTTGCTTTCGCAGTAGTCAATGCCCGTAATTTGGTATTGATATACATCGCGGTTTACAAAAACATCAATCGTATCCAAATAGAAGGTATCGCTCACCACGGCGTGTTTTTCTACAAAGCCAAAATTGGGATCTGTGCGGCTAATGATGTATCGGTCAACCTGCGGATGTGGATGCGGATTCCAAGTGGTAAGAATGTATTTGTTGTCAACTACCGTGGTGGTAAACAAATCGGTAACACCGGTGGGTGCCTTGTAGACCGGGCTCACTGTATCGCGGTTGCTGTTGCTTATGTAGGCTTCGTTGGCCTGCTGCACGGCTGCAACATAGTATTGGTAAAAGTTTTTGCAAACCATAGAGTCGGTGTAGTTGAAGGTTTGCGCGGGAACTTCCTTGAGCAAAGTGGCTTTTTCGCCGTTTATGGAGCGGTAAATACGGTAGGCTTGCACACTGTCCCAGCCATTGTAGGCGCTCCATTGCAACTGCGGCAAAAAGTTGTTGCTTCCGGGAGTTACCTGCAGATATACCGGTTTGTGCAGCTTGCCAATGGGCAGGGTATCGCGGCAATCGTTCAGTGCCATTACCCGGTATTGCGCGTTCTTGTTGCGCAACCGCAGTTGGTAATCGCCGCTGGGCAATATGCTGTTGGCTTGTCGTCCAATGGCATTCATTTCGGTTAATTGCCCACCCATTTCTTCATAAATCAAAAAGCCATTAATACCTGTGGTGTCCAGGTTGCTTATGTGTGCGGTGAGTACATTGTTGCTGGCAAAGCCAATGTAGCCCAATCCTTCGTGGCTAATGTTGGCGGGTTTGCCCACCTCTATGGTATCGGTAAATATTTTTTCGTTTTGACAGCCAAACTTATCGGTAACAGACAGTTTTACAGAGTATAAACCTTCGTTTTGGTAGCTGAAAGTTGGGTTTTGCAGGCCTGATGTATCGCTGCCGCTTCCGCCAAAATCAAAATCCCACAGGCGTTTGGCTATTTCGTTTTCGCCGTAAGAAAGGTCGGTAAATTTTACCTGATGGTTGGTGCAGTAAAACGGATAGTCTCTTGCCATTTCAACCACCGGATTTTTATACACTCGGATGTAGTTTTTCTTCTTTTCGGCGGCCATATAGCCGGCCACATTAAAAGCCTTCAGTGTGATGGTGTGGGTGCCGGTTTCAAGCGCCACCTGCGGGCTTCTTTCGGTACTAAAGGCGGTGTCGGCATTGTTTAAGTACCAGGCAAAGCTGTCGGCAAAAGTGGAGAAATTCTTGAGCTGCACCACTACATTTTCGCATGCCTCCAGTGTATCGGCAGTAAACCGTGCCATAGCCGAATTGTAAATTCTAATTGGATCGCCGGTTAGTGAGCGGGTGCAGCCGCGGTCGTCAAAAGCCACCATTTTTGGCAGGTATTCTACATACAATTGACTGGTATCTTTAATGGTGTAAAGGTGTTTGCTCAACACGTTGCTGTCCACACTGCTTTCGTCGCCATAGTCAAACAAAAAGTAGCTTACGCCTTCGTTAAAGTTGAAAAACTCTACTTCAAGCTCGTTGCTGCCTTCGGTTGGGTCGGCTATAAATTTGGGTCTTGGCCCGGCCAGTTTTATAAACTCGGTTTTGGTGAGCGTATCGGAGCAACCGTATTTTGACATGGCCACCAAACTCACATCAAACTTGTATTCGTTGTTGGGGTCAAGGTCCAGAATGTCGTAAAAGTGGCCGGTTTCTTCGCCAAACATGCCCAGCGTATCGCCATCGCCAAATGTCCACACAAATGAGTCAACATTGGTTTGGCTGGTTTGGAACTTAACCAAGGCGGGCGCGCACAACAAGCTGTTCGATTCTTCAGATGTAAAATCAAACTCAAATTCAATTACATTGATGGTCTTGTAAAAAGTATCAATGCAGCCAATATTGTTTTTGGCTACCAAACCTATATTGTAGCTACCGGTTTGGGTAAAAACAAGGCGTGGATCTTCGGCGCGCGGTTTGGGTTTTATTTGCACCGAAGTATCTGAAACAAACCATTTGTAGTTGTTGGCATTTACGGTTGAGGTGTTGTTGGTATGCAGCGGCACATCAATACAGGCGGTGCTGTTGCTGCTGAAACGCGCTACCACTCCCGCCTCATAGGCTTTGCTTTTTTCAAAACGGGTCACACAACCTTCGCCGTTGGTTAGTGTCAGTTTCAGGTTGTAGTAGTTGCTTTCCGTAATTTCAATAGCGGTTGAGTCGCCGGAGGGATTTATAATATTGATGCCGCTCTTGTTGCTGCTTTCCCACAAAAACTGAAGGGAATCCTGTGGGTTTTTGTGCTGGATGTTATAAACTATTTTGGCGTGGGCATAGTCGTTGAAAGGCACACATGATGCCCTTTTGTTGGTTACAATTTCGGCTTTGGCACCACTCACAAAGAACTGTTTTTCAAGCAATACGGTATCGGCACACTGCGCATTGCGCTTGGCTATAAGCAGCACATCAAAAGTGCCCGCCTCGGTAATGTTGAATTTGATATCGCTTCCGTTGCCGGTAAAACGGGCTTTGCTCACGGGGTCGCTTATTAGCCAACTGTTGGTTGAGGTAACGGCATAAGGACCGTTTTTGCTGGTGAGGCTCACTTCGTCGCCGGCGCACAGGTAGTCTTCGTTGGTGGTCACTGTGGTTTTCAGCTGAAATACATCTACGGCATAAAACAGGATGTTATCGTCTTCGCAACCCGCTTCGTTTTTCAAATAAAGCTCAAGCGCATACTGATCTACTTTGCTAAAGGTGTATTTAAAATCCTGGGTGTTTTGTGTGGTTACCACCTTGCCCTTGCTGTTGTAGAGTGTCCATTCTATGGTTTTTATTTTGTTGAGACATGTGATGGTAGGGTCTATTTGCGCGGTCACGGTTTCGCCCATGCAGGCGTGGTCAGCCGACATGTTGAATGAGGCTTTGAGCGGACTGAAACGTATTTGTGTATTGGCCTGATCGGTACAGCCGTGGCTGCTGATAACCGTAAGATACACCTTGTACTTTCCGTTTTGTGTGAACTTGAATTTAGGATTCTTGTCGGTGCTGGTAAATATTTGAACGCCATCGTTGTCGGCAATACTCCATTGGTAGCTGAGCACATCGTTGGGGTCTGACGATGATGATTTGTTGGTGAACGTAATTTCGCCGGGATTGCAATCGCAGTAGGCGCTTGCTTCAAACTTGGCAGTTACACGGTTTATCACAACCGTATCGGGGTAGAGCACATTGGTTGCACAGCCGCCAAATGTGTAGTTGAGACCTACATCATAGGTTCCGGCATTTTTGTAAGTTACCCTTTTCAAGGTGTTTTGCGGATTGGTATAATTGGTGGTAGCACCGCTCAGGTTCCAGTTGATGTAGTTGTTGTCAAGATTGTTGCCTTTGGCTTGCAGTATTATTTCGTCGGTTATGCAACCATTGTTTTTTGAGATGGAAATGTCTATAACCTCTTGCTGACCTACCTGAACCGCCGTTTTGTTGGTAACAGATTTTTGGCAGCCCTTTCCGTTTGATATGGTAAGGGTGGTGCTGTAGCTTCCTTTGCCTTCATAAACAATATTATTTGGGTTGGGAAGTACCGAGGTGGATGGTTTGCCACCATCAAACTGCCAATCGTAATACACAGAACTTCCGCTGCTGAGCGAACTTTTGTAGTCCACGGTTTTCTTGTCGCAGGTTTTTGGATCGCTTACCGTAAAACTGGGTTCGGGCATATCAAAAGCGGCAATGAGCGAATCGAATACCATGTTGGTTTTGCAACCGTCGGCATTTTCAATTTCAAGGATTACCCTTTTGTAGCCTTCGTAGTAGAGGCGGTGTGTAACCGACGAGCGTTCAGATTTGGCACGGTACAAGTAGTCGAGCGACGATGAACCGTGTGTTTCTATAATATAAGTGTAATGCATGCCGCTGCTGCCGCCCTTCGCATCGATGGTAACGAGCTGTGGCAGGCTACAAATGTCTTTTGACGGACTCACATCGAGCTGAAGTTTGGCGGGCTTGCCCACCACTTCTACGCTTTTGCCTGTTGGCAACTCTACCTTGCAACTGAGGTTACTGGCGGTTTTTACCATCAGGTAAGGCTTAAAAGTACCTTCGTTGATGGCAATGAAACGCACAGTATCCAAATCGTCGGTAATGGTTTGGCTGCCAAAATTCCAGGTATAGTCGCTGCCCGCGGGTATGCCTTTGGCCACCAATACCAATGAATTATCTACACATACTTTATAGTTCTGGGCCACAATGCTCATGTTGCTGCATTGGGCATTTGCTCCGGTATAAAATGCCAGAAAACCTGCCAATAGCAAGAGCCTCTGTGCGTGAATTATTAACCGTTTCATAAATCAAATCTTTTAAATAAAAACAACCTTTGTCCTTCGAAAGTAGCAGTAGGTCGCTTACTACCAATGGTTTGTCGAAGGCCCATATTGGCCGATTTTATAAAAATGCCCTTGGCCAAATATGCAGGCGGTTTGGCTCCATTGGTTTTCGATAAATGCCTGAAAATAGTAGAAGCCGTAGTTGAAGCCCTTTAAATGTAGCATTTTGCCCATAGGCATGCCCGCTCATTGGTTTTTAACTTGATTCAAGTTGTTGTTTTCCAGTTATTTACACTGTAAATTCGATGAAAAACAAAAAAGGCCCCAATGAGGAGCCTTTCAATATGAAATTGAGAAATATCAAAAAATTACGGTGACTAAATCACCCCGAGTTCCTTGCCCACTTTTACAAAAGCTTCCACCGCTTTGTCGAGGTGGTGGGTTTCGTGTGCGGCAGAAATTTGTGTTCTTATGCGCGCCTGACCTTTGGCCACTACGGGATAGAAGAAGCCAATGGCGTACACACCTTCTTTGAGCAGGCCATCAGCAAATTTTTGCGAAAGCGCAGCATCATAGAGCATGATGGGCACTATGGGCGAGTCGCCGGGTTTTATGTCGAAGCCGGCAGCTTTTATCTTCTCTTTAAAATATTTTGTGTTGGCTTCAAGCTTGTCGCGCAGGGCAGTAGTAGAGCTCAGCAAGTCAAAAACCTTGATGGATGCGCCCACAATAGCCGGCGAAAGTGAGTTGGAAAAGAGGTAAGGACGCGAGCGCTGACGCAGCAGGTCAATAATTTCCTTGGGTCCTGTGGTGTAGCCACCCATGGCGCCGCCAAGTGCTTTGCCCAAGGTTCCGGTTATAATATCCACTTTGCCCATTACATTGTGGTACTCAGGTACACCGCGGCCTGTTTTGCCAATAAAACCTGCACTGTGGCACTCATCGGTCATCACCAGGGCGTCGTATTTTTCGGCCAGGGCACATATTTCATTCATTTTGGCAATATCGCCGTCCATTGAAAATACACCGTCGGTCACGATAATGCGGTTGCGCTGCGCCTGAGCCGCCTGAAGCTGTGCTTCAAGGTCTTCCATATTGCTGTGTTTGTAGCGGTAGCGCACGGCTTTGCACAAACGGATACCATCTATAATAGAGGCATGGTTGAGCTCGTCGGATATGATGGCATCATCGGCAGAAAAGAGGGGTTCAAACACCCCACCGTTGGCATCAAAAGCGGCGGCGTAGAGTATGGTGTCTTCGGTACCGTAGAATTTGGCAATTTTTTGTTCAAGTTCCTTGTGTATGTCTTGCGTGCCGCAAATAAAACGCACAGACGACATGCCATAGCCGTGTGTATCAAGGGCTTCTTTAGCGGCCTGCACTACTTCGGGATGGCTGGAAAGGCCCAGGTAGTTGTTGGCACACATTATTATAACATCTTCACCGGTGTTTACTTTTACTTCGGCACCCTGCGGAGTGGTAATAATTCGCTCTCGTTTGTAAATGCCCGCTTCTTCAATTTGTTTCAATTCATCCTGAAGCTGGGTTTTCATTTTACCGAACATAGGTTTTGTTTTTATTAGTTGAAAACGAAGGGCAAATGTACTTTTTTTGGTGAGTTGTTGAGGAAGATGTAGGACAAGGAGGAAGGAGGTAAGTGATGGGTGATGAATGATTGGGCGTTTCGCTCCTGTTCACAGGGCTACACCCTGTGCTGGGTTTGTGTCGCCCCTTTGGGGCTTTTTGAAGTGTGGAACACGCAATGCGTCAAGTGATTCCCACTCAGGACATAAACAAATCAAAATGTCCATATTGAATCACGTTGGCAACGAGACAAGAAAATCACTCCATT